>CAZWXA010000308.1:0-5118 GCA_964637755.1 uncultured bacterium
GCGACGTAGAAGCGGTGGACGCCGTCGTGCCCCGCATCGAACGTGTAGTCGGCCATGACGCCGGGGAACTTCCGGAGCCGCTCCAGGCCCGCCCTGATCTGCTCGCGCCCCGGCCCGGCGAGCTTCATCGCCTCCGCCAGGACCAGGACGGCGTCGTGGTACTGGGCGGTGATGATGCTCGCCTCGGTCCCGTGGCGATCCCGGAATGCCTTTGCCCAGGCCTGTCGCTCGGCACTCATGAGGCTCGGCATGTACTCGGTGACGATCCGCACGCCCTCGGCCGCCTCGCCGGCCTCGTCGAGGACGCTGGGGGCGCCGAAGTCCCGATGGCCGATCACGAGGGCACCGAGTCCGAGTGCCTTCACCTGGCGGAGGAACGGCGCCCCTTCCCCGGTCTCGCCGAGCGCGATGATGGCCTGGACCGAGGCCGCCTTGACCTTCTGGAGCTGGAGCGCGAACTCCCGATCGTCGGGCTTCCAGGTCTCGCGGACCGCGGGCGTGATCCCGTAGCGGGCCTTGAGGACCTTCAGCAGCAGCTCCGCGCGGCCGTTGTGGATCCCCATGCCGCTGCTCAGGACCGCCAGGCTCGTGAGCTTCAGGTCCTCGATCACGTAGCGGGCGATCAGGGCGGCGAGCAGCGTGTCGCTCGCGCCGGCCCTGAAGATCCACCGCGCATTCTCCGTGGTTCGCGGGCTGGTTCCTCCGATGACGTACGGCACGCCCGCCCGCTCGATGAGATCGCGACTGGCCATGACGAACGGGCTGAAGAGCTCGCCGATGATCGCCGCGACCTGATGCTCCTGGACGAGCTTCCGCGCCGCCTCGACCGCCCCCTCCGCCGAGTTGCGGCTGTCCTCGTACGTGAGCGCGAGGGGCACGCCGTCGACTCCGCCTCTCGCGTTCACGGCCTCGACGGCCATTTCGATACCCGCCCTGATCATCTGGCCGATCGGTGCCCGCTCGCCGCTCAGCGGGAGCTGGACGCCGATCCTGATCGCGTCCTGTGCTGCCGCCCGGGCGTGACCTCCGGAGGCCAGGACGGCGAGGAAGACAAGAGACACTGCCAGCGATCGATCGCGACTCATCCAGCGAGACCTCCGATCTGTCCGATCCGCGTGCGCGTGACGCAGCCTGGGGCCCACGGTGCCTACGGTACAGGATACCCCCAGGGCAGGGGACGGGTACCCGCGCGAATGGCGCGAGGAGTCGGAGGGCTGGCCACGCGCTCCGGGAGGGCTTGGCCCTGCCCCCCTCTTGAAGAAGTAGGAGAAGCCGACGATTGTACATACACTCATCCCGAGCCGCCGCCGGCCGGGCCGGCCTCGAGCCGTGCGAGACTCGCGCGGCAACGCTCGGCGAGCGTCCGGACTCCCAGCTCCGTCGCGATCGCCTGAGCGGCGTCGAGCTGGTGCGCCGCCTCCGCGCGGTTGCCGCGGTGGAGCGCCACCTCTGCCAGCACCCAGCGGGCCCATCCCACGTTACCCCGCTCCTGGTGCCGCTCCGCGAGGCCGAGCGCCTCGAGGGCCGTTGCCTCGGCGTCGTCGGGCCGGCCCGCGAGCAGGTAGACCTGCGCGAGCGTGCCGACCATCCACGCGCGGTTGACGAAGGCGTCGGCCTTGACCTGCAGCTCGATCGCCTCCCTGACGGCCTCGATGCCCTCGGCCGTCCGGCCGGCCAGCGCGTAGGCATGCCCGAGCGAGGAGAGCATCAGCATGAGCTGACCCGCGAACTTCTTCTCGCGGCTGACCGCCACGGCGGGCTCCAGCACGGAGATGGCTTCCGCCACGGCGCCCCGCGCGACGAGGTGGTGGCCGCGCGCGCCCGCGACCTGCATCCGGCTGTAGAGGTGGCCGGCCGCGTCCGCGGCGCGCTCGCCGCGCCGGATGAGGTCGAGGCCGCCCTCGGTCTCACCGAGCTCGGTCAGATCCCATCCTGCGTAGGCGCACGCGCCCGAGTACGGGAGGCCCGAGAGCCCGAACCGCTCGGTCTCGTGCCGGTCTTCGAGCAGGCCGATGAGGGGCATCAGGTGCTCCAGTGCCCGCCGATAGGACCCCATCGCGTGATACGCGTGGCCGATGTAGTAGTGCCCGACCACCGCCAGCCCGAGGTCGTCGCGGGCGGCCGCGGTCTCCAGGCACCGCTGCCCGTACGCGATCGCCTGGTCCTGCTCCCCCTTGGCCCAGTAGTACTGCGTGAAGAAGGCGTACACGGTGTCCAGCCGCGCCGTCTCGCCGTGGCGGGTCGCCAGCGCCTCGGCCTGCTTGAAGACGTCGATGAGCCGGTCGAGCCGGCCCGCCCGCCAGAGCGGCGCCCGGAGCGCGAGGCGCACGTCGACGCCGAGACGCGCCGTGTCCGGCGTCTCCGGCAGGTGGCCGAGGGCGTCGAGCGCGCGCTCGTAGAACTCGACGGCGCGATCGTCCATGCAGAGGGCCGCCGCGCGGTCGCCGGCCTGGCGGGCGTGCTGCGCGGCCTTCGCCCACACCTCGCCGCGGGTGAAGTGATGGGCCAGCTCCTCGGCCCGCTCCTCGAGCCGGTCCGCGTAGAGATCCTCGATCGCGTCGCCGATCCGCGCGTGCAGCTCGCGCCGGCGCGCGATCAGGATGGAGTCGTAGGCCACGTCCTGCGTCAGCGCGTGCTTGAACACGTACTCGATGTCTCGCGCCGCCACCTTCTCGTAGACGAACTCGAGCGCTTTCAGATCGGCGAGGGCGCGCTCGACCCGGTCGGCGGCGTCGGCCGCCCGGCGGAGCAGGCGCAGGGCGAATTCCCGGCCGATGACCGAGGCCACCTGGACCGTCTGTTTCTGGTCCTCGCCGAGCCGATCGATGCGGGCGGCGATCACGTCCTGGACGCGATCGGGCACGGCGATGGCCGAGGCGGGCCGCGCGAGCGTCAAGCGGCCGCCTTCCAGGCGGACGGCTCCGGTGTCGACGAGCGCGCGGCCGATCTCCTCGAGGAAGAAGGGATTGCCCTCCGCCTTCCCGGCGATGAGCGTGGCGAGGTCGTCGGGCAAGTCCTCGATCCCGAGCGTGGCCCGCACGAGCGCGCGGGCGTCCGCCTCGTCGAGCGGCGGCAGGACGATCCGCGAGACGTAGGTGTGCTCGCCGAAGGGCGCCGTGTAGGCCGGCCGGTAGGTGAGGACGAGCAGGACGGCGGCGCCGGCGATGCCGTCGACGAAGTTCTTCAGGAAGTCCTCGGACGCGCTGTCGATCCAGTGGAGGTCCTCGATGACGAGCACGACCGGCCGCACCTGGCTGCCGAGGAGCGTGAGCTGCTCGATCGCCTGGAACAGCCGCGCCCGGCGCTCGGTCGCGTCCATGCTCGCGACGGCCGCATCCCCGGGGTCCACCGAGAGCGCGAAGCGCACGTAGGGCGCGATCCCGGTCGCCCGCGCGCCGAGCGGCGCCAGGCCCCGCGCGATCTTGTCGATCACCGCGGCCTCCCCGTCCGTGTCCCCGATCTCGAAGGTCTGCCGGAGCGCGTCGATGACGGGCAGGAGCGCGATCGAGTGGCCGAAGGAGACGCAGCGGCCCTCGATCCAGGTCACGCTCTCGCCGGCGCGCTGGCGCAGCTCGAGCAGGAGGCGCGACTTGCCCATGCCGGCCTCGCCCACGACGTAGACGACCTGGCCGCGGCCGTTGCGGGCCGCGCGGAGCGCGCGCTCGAGCGTGGCCAGCGCGTCCTCGCGGGCGAGCAGCGGGCCGAGCGGCCGGGGCGCGACCGACCGGCGCGGCCGCCCCAGCTCCCACGCCACGACGGGCTCCGCACGGTTCTTGAGGGTCACGGCGCCGAGGGAGCGCAGCGTGAAGTGCTCCTCGATCAGGCGGTGTGTCGGGTCGGCGACGACGACCTGATCGGGCTCGGCCAGCTGCTGCATGCGCGCGGCGACGTTGGTGGTGTCGCCGACGGCGGTGTAGTCCATGCGGAGGTTGTCGCCGATGGCGCCCACGACCACCATGCCGGTGTTCAGGCCCATCCGCACCCTGAAGTCGATCCCGCGCGGGCGAAGCGCCTCGCGATACTCGCCGAGGGCGCGCTGCATCTCCCCGGCGGCGAGCGCCGCGCGCCGGGCGTGGTCCTCGTGGGCGATCGGCGCGCCGAAGAGCGCCATGAGCCCGTCGCCCAGGAACTGGTTGACGGTGCCCTCGTAGCGGTGAATGGCGGCGAGCATCCGCTCGAAGGCCTTGTTCATCAGGGCGTGCACCTCTTCCGGATCGAGGCGCTCGGAGATCGAGGTGAAGCCCGACACGTCGGCGAAGAGGACGGTGACCTGCTTGCGC
This sequence comes from uncultured bacterium, assembly GCA_964637755.1. Classification (GTDB taxonomy): domain Bacteria; phylum Methylomirabilota; class Methylomirabilia; order Rokubacteriales; family CSP1-6; genus AR9. The sequence continues at coordinate 4,281 of CAZWXA010000308.1, forward strand.
TCCCCCTGGAGTGCGCTCCGGTCCTTCAGGATGCGCTCGGCGAGATGGGCGGGGGTGTAGCCGCTCGGCGCGGCGAAGCGAAGGTCCTCCGGGGGGACGGGCGATGCCGCGCTCAGGCGGGCCCCGCACTCGCCGCAGAACCTCTTGTCGGGCGGGACGCGGGCGCCGCAGGACGGGCAGGCCGCCTCGAGCCTCGCGCCGCATTCCTCGCAGAACTTGATTCCCGCGCGGCAGGTCGCGCCGCAGGCCTGGCAGACCATCACGCGGATTCTGCCACGACCAGGACTGGCTGTCTTCGTGACCGGGTGTTCCGCTGTCTCACGCGCTCGCGCCCCCCCGAGTGACCGCCCAGGACTGAACCTCGATCTCGATCCAGGCGCGGTGCGGGATGCGCCCCGCGAGCCGCGAGAACAGGTCGGCCAGCCACAACTGCCAGCCGTACTTGGCCTGCAACGCCGCGTGCGCCCGCTCGATCGACGCCCCCTCGGTCACGATGCGCGCGGTACCGGGCAGCCAGTCACCACGGACGTGCCCGCGGGCATCGGACGGCGCGATCCGCACCCGCGACGAGTGGCGCAGCCGCTTGATCTTGCCCGACTCGCCCGCGGTGAACACGTAGAGCTTTTCATCGGCGGCCGCGAACCAGACAGGGGTCTTGACCTCGACTCCAGTGCGGCGGAAGGTCGCGAGGCTCATGTAGCGATGCCGGTCGAGCCGGGCGATCTCCAATCAGTACCCCCTGGCGCGGTCGACCATCGTCACCAGCCCATCGAGCATGGTCCGGCATTCCCCCGGGGAGCGGATCCCGTCGCGGACCATTCTACTCGCGGACGTCGTG
>CAZWXA010000309.1:0-5092 GCA_964637755.1 uncultured bacterium
GATCTCCTTGAGGACGGCCTTCAGCCGGTCCTCGAACTCGCCGCGGTACTTGCTGCCCGCGATGATCGCGCCGATGTCGAGCGCGACGAGGCGCTTGCCCTTCAGGCCCTCGGGCACGTCGCCCGCGACGATCCGCTGGGCGAGGCCCTCGACGATGGCGGTCTTGCCGACGCCGGGCTCGCCGATCAGGACGGGGTTGTTCTTGGTCCGCCGCGAGAGCACCTGGATGACGCGGCGGATCTCCTCGTCCCGGCCGATCACCGGGTCGAGCCGGCCCTTCCGGGCGAGGTCGGTCAGGTCGCGCGAGTAGCGCTGGAGGGCCTGGTACTTCTCCTCGGGGTTCTGGTCGGCGATGCGCTGGGTGCCCCGCACGTCGACGAGCGCCCGGTAGATGGCCTCGGCGCTGACGCCGTTGGCGGCGAGGATGCGGCCCGCCACTCCGTCGCGCTCCTGCGCCAGCGCGATGAGCAGGTGCTCCGTGGACGTGTACTCGTCCTTGAGCCGCAGGGCCTCGGCCATCGCGCGCTCGAAGACCCCCTGGAGCCGCTGGCCGGCGTACTGGCCGGCGCCGCCGCGCACCTTCGGCAGCTTCTGCAGCTCGACCTCCACCTGGCGGCGAATCGCGTCGGCCGGGGCGCCGAGCTTGGCCAGGAGCGGGCTGACGACGCCTTCCTGCTGCTGGATCAGCGCCAGGAGCAGATGCTCGGGCTCGATCGCCTGCTGGCTCTGCTGGTCCGCGATGGACTGCGCCGCCTGGACCGCCTCCTGGGCCTTCACCGTGAACTTGTCGAATCTCGCTGCCATGCCTCGTCCTCTGCCGGGCCTCTACGGGAGGTCCCTGCTACGCGTTGGCCCTGCCGCTTCTTCCTGCGAACGCTCGCCTCGTCACCCGAGGTATGCCCTCGGGTTGTCGGTGCTGAGTGTCTTCAGCTGCTCGTAGAGCAGTCGCTCGGGTTCGGTCAGGTTCGCCGGAAGCACGATCTTGACCCGCACGAGCTGGTCGCCCGAGCCGCCACCTTTGAGACGCGGCATCCCGTACCCGGGGATGCGAAAGGTCCGCCCGCTGCTCGTGCCCGGCGGGATCTTCATCGACACCTTCCCCCTGAGCGTGGGGACGTCGATGGGCGCCCCGAGCGCGGCCTCGGGCGCCGTGATCGGCAGGTCGAGGTGCAGGTCGTTGCCCCGACGCTCGAAGACCGGATGCTCGGCCACCGTGACGGTCAGGTAGAGATCGCCGCGTCCGCCGCCACCCGTGCCGCTCCCGCCCTCGCCGGACACCCGCACGCGAGAGCCGGTCTGGACGCCCGCCGGGATCTTCACGTCGAGGTCGCGCCGGACACGCTGCCCTCCGCGGCCGCCGCACGCGGCGCACGGGCGGCCGTCGGTGTGTCCGGCCCCGCCGCAGGCGGCACACGCCTCGTCCAGGTCGAGCGAGAACGACTTCCGGGTGCCGTGAAAGGCCTCGTCGAGAGCGATCTCGATCGACGCACGGACATCCTGCCCCCGCGCGCGCGCACTGGTCGGCCGGCCGGACTCGAACGGTTGGGACGGGGTCGCCCCGCGCCGGCCCGACCGTTGTCCGAGGTCGCCGAAGATGGTTCTGAAGAACTCGGAGAACCCGCCGCCGAGGTCTTCGAGATCTCCGAGGTTCCCCGGGTGCTCCACCCGGAAGCCTCCCGGGAAGGGTCCCGCCTGAGGCGCGGCGGCGCCAGCCTGCGCGTATCGCGGCCAGTCGTGACCGAGGGTGTCGTACCGCCGGCGCTTCTCGGGATCGGAGAGGACCTCGTTGGCCTCGTTGATCTCCTTGAAGCGCTCGGTCGCGCCCTTGCTCTTGTTCAGGTCGGGGTGATACTTGCGCGCGAGCCGCCGGTAGGCCTGCTTGATCGCCTTGGCGTCGGCGTTCCTGCCGACGCCAAGGCTCTTGTAGTAGTCCTTGTACTCCAGTGACATGGCGCGAGAAGAGGCCGCGACGCGCGACCCTACAAGGATTGTAGCAGACGCGGTGGCGCGAGAAGGCCGCCGTCCAGCACCTCGCGCACCTTGTGCGCGAGGGCGTCGGCGGTGAAGGGTTTCTGGAGGAACACCGTGCCCGGATCGAGGACTCCGTGGTGGAGGATCGAATCGTCCGTGTACCCGGACACGTAGAGGACGGCGGTACCGGGCTTGAGCGATGCGAGCTGGCCGGCCAGCTTGGGCCCGCTCATCTGCGGCATCACGACGTCGGTCACGAGCAGGTGGATCGGGCCGCCGTACGCCAGGCAGATGCGCAGCGCGTCCTCGCCGTGCTGCGCCTGCAGCACCGTGTAGCCGCTCCGCTCGAGGACCTCGCGGGCGAAGTCCCGCACGCCCTCCTCGTCTTCCGCCAGCAGGATCGTCTCCGTCCCGCGCGGCATCCCGGGCGGCATCTGCCCCGACTCGACCGCCTCGGTCGCGTCGTCGACCGAGGGCAGGTACACCGTGAAGGTCGAGCCCCGGCTGCGCTCGCTCGCCACGTCGATGTAGCCGCCGCTCTGCTTGACGATGCCGTACACGGTCGCGAGACCGAGGCCGGTGCCCTTGCCGGGTCCCTTCGTCGTGAAGAAGGGTTCGAAGAGGTGGGTCAGGGTGTCGGAATCCATCCCGGCTCCGGTGTCCCGGACGCTCAGCGCGACATACCGGCCCGGGCGAGACCCTCGGTGCTGGGCGGCGAACTCCTCGTCCAGCACGACATTCTCGGTCTGGAGGGTGAGCCGGCCCCCGTCGGGCATCGCGTCGCGCGCGTTGACGGCGAGGTTCAGGATCACCTGCTCGATCTGTCCCGGGTCGGCCTTCACGCGGCCCGGCGGCGAGCCCGGCCGGACGACGAGCTCGATGTGTTCGCCGATGATCCGGCGGAGGAGGTCGCCCGTGTTGCTGACCAGGAGTCCGAGGGCCAGCACCCTGGGCTGCAGGACTTGCTTTCGGCTGAAGGCCAGGAGCTGCTGCGTGAGCCTGGTCGCCCGGTCCGCGGTCTTGAGGATCAGGTCGAGGCTGTGATGCAGGGAGCTCCCCGCTGGCAGACCGGTGAGTGCCAGCTCGGTGCGGCCACGGATGACGGTCAGGAGGTTGTTGAAATCGTGGGCCACGCCCCCCGCCAGCCGGCCGACCGCTTCCATCTTCTGGGTCTGGGCGAGCTGGGCCTGGGTCCGGGACAGGTCGTCGTACGCCTTCTGCGCGTCCCGGTAGAGCCGGGCGTTCTCGCGGGCGAGCGTCTGCGCGTCCTCGAGGGCGACCCGGAGCTCGCGTGTGCGGCGCTGGATCGCCTGCTCGAGCTCCCGGTTGTGCGCGTTGATGGTCGCGTACAGGCGCGCGTGCTCGAGCGCCTGGGCGGTGTTGAACAGGATGAGCGAGAGGAGGTTGGAAGAGGCGTCGGTCAGGTTCAGCTCGGAGCCGCGCGCGAGCCCGACGAACATCCCGACGGCGCGGGAGCCCGAGACGAGGACGTGGAGCACCAGGGTGTCGTCCTCGCGCATCGCCGGGACCGTGACGGCGCGGCTCTGCCGGAGCGCCCAGGCGAACGTGCCGCCCGAGATCTGGCGTTCGACCTCGCAGCGGACCGTGGACCGCTCCGCCCCGGGCTCGCAGCTCGCGAGGACGAAGTCGGAACTCGACTCGTCGATCGTCAGGAAGGCGAGGGTGCGGAACGGCAGGAGGCGCTGGAGATGGGCCCGGGCCGCCTCCAGGATGGTCTCGAGGTCCTGGTTGCCGGTGAATCGGCTCTGCAGGTGGCCGAAGGCCACCACCAGGTCGAGGGCGTCGAGGGTCCAGCGCGTGACCTCCTCGAGGTAGCGGGTCCGCGGGCTACTGCCGTGAACGTCGTGATCCAGCGGGTGGCCGGGCATCACGGCCCTGCCGGCCGGATCAGCTGGACCGCCCCGCTGACCTGCAGCTCGGCCTGGTCCAACAGGGCGCGAAGGCCGGCCGTCGGGATCCCGAGCGCGGCCCACGCGCCTGCGTCGAGGGGAGGAACGGCGCGTTCGCCACTCGTGCCGAGGCGCAGCGCGTGGGCCAGGACGTCCGCCACGTGCACGACCGCGGCTTCCACGGGATAGCGACTGGCGCGGAAGGGATCGTGGTGGAAGGTCACCATGTCCTCCAGCGTCGCCGGCAGGTTCCAGGCCCGGGCGAGGGCGCCGCCTGCGGTGGCGTGGTCGAAGCCGATGATCTCCCGCTCCACCTCGATCAGCGGCTCGCCGCTGCGCCGGGACCGGTGGAGCGCTTCGCGCGCCTGGTCCGGGAGTCGCGTGTAGATGAGCAGGCGGCCGATGTCGTGCAGGACGCCGGCGACGAAGAACCGCTCGGCGTGGGATTCCTGCCGGTGGCTCGCCACGATCCGCGCGGTCACTCCGGTCGCGATGCTGTGGAGCCAGAACGATTCCATGTCCACGAGGCCCTCGGGTATCCCCCGGAACAGGCTCAGCACGCTCGTGGCCAGCGCGAGGTCGCTGATCTGCCGGGTGCCGACGATCATCACCGCGCGGGACACCGTCTCGACCTCGAACGGGAAACAGTAGAAGGCGCTGTTGACCAGGCGGAGCAGCCGCGCGGTCAGTCCCGAGTCCTCGCTGATGATGTCGGCGATCTGGGCGGCCGAGGCGCGCGGATCGTCGAGGGCCTTCGTCAGCCGCGCGTAGATCGCGGGCAGCGACGAGACCTCCACCGCGCCCCTCAGGAGCCGGGCGGCGCCGACCTCCCCGGCCGCCGCCGCCGGCGTCCCTCTAGCGGCCGCGCGCGTCATTCGGGGCGGCCTCCCGGATCAGGCGCATCCTGGTGAGGTGGAGCAGCTCCGCGATGACCGGGTGCGACCGATCGGTGAAGCGGAACAGGTCATCCAGGAGAGAATCGATGTCGTCGAGCGAGGCCGGGGGGAGCGCGGCGGCGGCCCTCGCAAGGATCTGGTCTCGCGTGATGCCCTCCACGTCGACGTCGGTGACACCCCAGCTCCTGAAGATCCGCAGGTGCTTCTCGGCGATCACCGAGCCCGTCTTGAGCACGACCCGGCCGCCGGAGACGGTCACGTCCCCCGCCACCACCATGCCGGGTCTCACATCATCGAGACCGATCAGTCCCAAGG
>CAZWXA010000310.1:0-2149 GCA_964637755.1 uncultured bacterium
CGCCTTGCGTCTGGACACTTTTGATCGGCCTGCGGGTCGACGGTGATGACTTGGGTGTGGAGTGGCAGGCGGATGACAAGTGCCCATCGGCGGGGACGTGCGAGCCGAGGCGAGGCCCGAGTCGAGTGGGCTCGGTCGCTCCTCCCTGCGGCGTATGGGAATACGCCTCAGTCGGCGCGATCTACTCGGGTCTCGCCTCGGCGGGGCCTCAGCTCGAACCGCGGCCGCCTGGCGTCTGGGCCGTTTTGATCGGCCTGCGGGCTGGCGGGTACTTCTGTCTGGTATCGGATGGCGATGACGGGCTCGAGCCGGATTCCGGGTTGCTCGAGTTCTGTGTCGGCCTCCCGCGCGCGGGAGGCGCGCGGATCGGAGTCACGTTCGCGTGGCGGGTTCGCGGGTGTGCTGAGCGCGCGCCAAAGGGGCGTGCGCATGAAAGGAGAGCGGTCATGAGCGGGTTCTTTGCGATCGTGCTCGGAGTCGTGGTGGCGCTGGGAGCGGCGGTGGGAGCGCCGGGGCTCGCGGCGGCGAACCATGAGATCGTGCTCGGCCTGCAGTGCGACCGGACCGGCGCCACGCAGACCGTCGGCGTCAACCTGTGCCCCGGCTATCACGACTACGTGAGGCTCGTGAACTCGACGGGGGGTGTCGAGGGGCACCGGCTCCGCGTCCTCGAGATCGACCACGAGTACAAGGTGCCGCAGGGCGTCGAGGCCTACGAGCGCCACAAGAAGGAAGGCGCGGTGCTGATCAGCCTCTATGGCACCCCGCACACCTACGCGCTCACCCAGAAGCTGACGGAAGACCGCATCCCGGGGACATCGCCCGGCTTCGGCCGCGCGGACGCGGCGGACGGCACGCGCTACCCGTACCTCTTCCCGATCGCCGCGACGTACTGGTCCCAGGCCACGGCGGCGGTCAAGTTCGTCGACGGCCAGCTCAAGGGGCTGCGCGGCAAGAAGATCGCGTACCTCTTCTACGACAACCCCGCGGGGCGTGAGCCGATCCCGGTCCTCGAGGAGCTGGCGCAGAAGGAGGGGTTCCAGCTCAGGATCTTCGCCGTGCCGCCACCCGGCGTCGAGATGGGAGCGCAGATCCTCGACATCGCCCAGCGCTACCGGGCCGACTTCGTGATCGGGCACCTCTTCGGCCGGTCGCCCTCGGTCTCGATCAAGGAGCTGAAGCGAGTGGGATACCCGCTTCGGCACGTCGTCTCGTTCGTCTGGGGCGCGTCGGAGGCCGACGTCGAGGCGGCCGGCGGCATGGGCGTCGCCGAGGGCTACTACGCCCTCCAGTTCGCGGGTGTCGGGCAGGACTTTCCGGTGCTCAACGAGATCCGCGAGATGTACCGGAAGGAGGGCAAGGAGCCGCCCAAGGAGATGGCCTCGACCGTCTTCTACAACCGCGGGGTCCTGATCGCGGCGATCCACGTGGAGGCGGTCCGGAACGCCCTCAAGGCGAAGCCGGACGGGAAGATCACCGGCGCTGACGTGAAGGGAGGCTTCGAGCGGATCAAGAAGTTCACCCTCGGCGGTCTCGTGCCCCCGCTCGAGATCACGCCGCTCGACCACGAGGGGGGCGGGTGGGTCCAGGTCTGGCAGGTGAAGGGGGGGAAGTTCGTCCGGGTGACCGACTGGTACAAGGCGTATCCGGACGTGATCCAGAAGGAGCTGAAGGCGGCGGCGGCCAAGAAGTCGTAGCGCGTCATGCTCGCGCTCAACAACATCGAGGTCATCTACGACGGCGTGATCCTCGTCCTCAAGGGCGTGTCGTTCAGCGTCCGCGAGGGCGGGATCACGGCGCTCCTGGGCGCCAACGGGGCGGGGAAGACGACGACGCTCAAGGCGATCTCGGGGCTCCTCCCGTCGGAGCGGGGCGAGGTCACCAAGGGCTCGATCGAGTTCGGCGGCGAGCGCATCGACCGGCTCCCGCCGCACGCAGTCGTCAAGCGAGGCATCGCCCAGGTGCTCGAGGGCCGGCGGGTCTTCGAGCACCTCACGACCGAGGAGAACCTGATCGCCGGCGCCCATACCCAGCGTGACCGCACGGTCGTCCAGGCGGGCATCGAGCGCGTCTACCAGTACTTCCAGCTGCTCAGGGAGCGGCGGGCGGTCAAGGCGGGGTACCTGTCGGGCGGCGAGCAGCAGATGCT
>CAZWXA010000310.1:2228-5089 GCA_964637755.1 uncultured bacterium
ATCGGCCGCGCGCTGATGTCCAGTCCGCGCGTGATGCTGCTCGACGAGCCGTCGCTCGGCCTGGCCCCGATGCTGGTCGAGGAGATCTTCTCGATCGTCCACCGGCTCAACCAGGAGGAGAAGCTCACCGTGCTGCTCGTCGAGCAGAACGCGACGCTGGCCCTCGAGATCGCCGAGCACGGCTACGTGCTGGAGAACGGCCGCATCGTGCTCGACGGCCCGGCCGGGGCCCTCCGGGAGAACGCCGACATCAAGGAGTTCTACCTCGGGCTGACCGAGGTCGGCGCGCGCAAGTCCTATCGTGACGTCAAGCACTACAAGCGCCGCAAGCGCTGGCTGAGCTAGCGAGGAAGGAGACACGATGAGACGGGTTGCTGCGCTATCCATGCTGCTGATGCTGGTTGCCGTGGGTGTGCCGACGTCGGCCCGGGGAGAGTCGTCGCTCTACCAGCGCCTCGGAGGGCGTCGCGGGATCGCGGTGGTCGTCGACGACTTCGCCGCCGTGCTCGTCGCCGACGAGCGTGTCAACGCGCGATTCAAGGCCATGAAGGTACCCGAAGTCAACCGGTTCAAGTCCCACCTCGCCGACCAGGTCTGCGACGCGACCGGCGGCCCCTGCGCCTACCTCGGCCGCGACATGAAGACGGCCCACAAGGGACTCGCCATCAGCGAGACGGAATGGGACGCCACCGTCGAGGGTCTCGTCAAGGCCCTCGACAAGAACGGCGTCCCCGAGAAGGAGAGGAACGAGCTGCTCGGGCTCCTGGGACCGATGAAGCCCGACATCGTCGGCCAGTGACCGTGGTCGACCGCCGGACGGGCTACTGGGACCGGGCGAAGGAGACGATGTCGCCGGCCGCCCGCGAGCGCTACCAGTCGCGCTGGCTCACCCGGCTCGTCGAGCACGCCTGGGAGAGGGCGCCGGGCGTGCGGCGCCGGCTCGAGCACGCGCGCCTCCCGCCGGGGCGCATCCGCAGGGCCGAGCACCTCGCGCGGCTCCCCGTGATCAAGAAGAGCGAGATGCCGGACCTGCAGAAGGTCGATCCGCCGTTCGGCGGTTTCTGCACGCTGCCGCCGGGCAAGCTCCGGCGGATCTTCGTGTCTCCCGGACCGATCCTCGAGCCGATGGGGCCCGAGTGGAGCGCCTGGCACGCGGAGACCTGCCTGTACGCCGGCGGTTTCCGCCCGGGCGATATCGTGCTCGACACCTTCCTCTACCAGCTCGTCCCCGCGGCGCACGAGCTGGACGAGGCGCTCCAGCTCATCGGCTGCACCGTCGTACCGACCGGTGTCGGCAACACCGACACCCAGGTCACCGTCGCGCGCGCGGTGGGCGCGACCGGCTTCGTGGGCACGCCGAGCTTCCTCATGACGATCCTGAATCGCGCGGAGGCGATGGGCGTGGGCCGGCTGCCCTTCCAGGTGGCGCAGGTGGGCGCCGAGGCGCTCCCGGAGTCGCTGCGGCGGCAGTTCGAGGAGGAGTACGGCATCTTCACGCGGCAGGGGTTCGGCACCGCCGACATCGGCATGGTGGCCTACGAGTGCCCCGAGAAGTCGGGGATGCACCTCGTGGACGACGCGATCGTGCAGGTCTGCGATCCCCGCAGCGGCGAGCCGCTCCCGCACGGCCAGATCGGCGAGCTGGTGGCCACGGTCAACAACCTGACGTACCCGATGATCCGCTTCGGGACCGGCGACCTGACGATCATCTCCGACGAGCCCTGCCCCTGCGGGCGGACCGCGCCGCGGATGCTCGGCTGGCGGGGGCGCGCGGACGAGGTGACGAAGGTCCGCGGGATGTTCATCCACCCGCGACAGGTCGACGAGGTCGCGGGCCGTGCCGGCGGCGTCGCGCGCTGCCAGGCCGTGGTCGGCCGGGACGGGCACCAGGACACGCTCACGCTGCGCGTCGAGCTGGCGCCTGGCGCCGACGGCACGGGGGTGTCCGCTGCGCTCCAGTCGGCGATCCGCGACGTCATGAAGCTCCGGGGGACCGTCGAGATCGTCCCGGCCGGGTCGATCCCGGAAGGCGCGAAGCGGATCGCGGACGAGCGGAAGTGGGACTGACGCGCTGGGGCCTCGCCTCGCCGGCCACCAGCCCCTCCGCCACTCGTCATCCTATCTGTGTTGACAATGTCTACACACCAATGTATTTGAGTTGTAGGGACACAGGGAGGGGAGCCATGCCGGGCACACGAGTGAAAGATCGTCAGCCACGCGACGTGACAATCAACCTGCGCGCCAACCAGCGGCAACGCGCGCTGATCGATCAAGCGGCGGAGACGCTCGGCAAGAATCGGTCGGATTTCATGCTGGAGGCGGCTTGCCGCGAGGCGGACACCGTGCTGCTCGATCGTCGGTTCTTCCTGCTCGATGAGAAGGCCTACAAGCGCTTCACCGCGGCGCTCGACAAGTCGCCCGCGGACAATCCTAAGCTGCGCCGTTTGCTGGCGTCTAAAGCGCCCTGGGAGCGATGACCGGGGGCGCAGATGAGATCAGGGCACCGGAACACCTCACGCCGGAGCATGACCTGGCGGCGTTCGACTCCGGGGTTGCCGCCCTTGACGACTGGCTGAAGCGACGCGCTCTCGCCAACGAAGCAGCGGGCGGATCCCGCACCTACGTGGTGTGCGTCGGGGGTCGAGTGGTTGGGTACTACGCGCTAGCGACAGGCGGTGTGGTGCAGACCGCAGCGTTCGGCCGAGTCCGGCGCAACATGCTCGACCCGGTGCCGGTGATGGTGCTCGGGCGCCTCGCGGTCGATCAGGCGTATCGGGACCGCGGCCTTGGTGCGGGGCTATTACGCGATGCGATTCTCCGGACGCTTCACGCCGCCGAGCTCGGCGGAATCCGCGCCATTC
>CAZWXA010000311.1:0-5080 GCA_964637755.1 uncultured bacterium
CTCGTTGCTGTTTACTTACGGTCACCTGTTCGCGGGCGAAGCGTACGACAACGCTGGGGCTACCGGGGCCGACCTCTCGAATCCCGGCGCCTGCCCGAACGCGACAAACCCCACGTGCGCCACGCGGAGCGCCAAGGATGTCGATCTGGCGTCGTTCGTCGTCCGCTACACGTTCTAGGCTGATCCTGGCATAGCCGGGGGGCCGAAGGGGCCCGAGGCCAAGCGCCTCGGGCCCCGTTTCATTTCAGTCAACGCCGGGAGAAGCGAGCGCCGCTCGTCGCCGACACCCCCCACCGGTCGTGGTGCACGTCGATTTCTTCACGTTCTTTCAGAGGTTGCTCGCCGGTTCGCTGGCGGAAGCCCTCTCGCGAGCGTGGTATAGTGACGCCGTGTCGATCGCGCTCGCTCTGATCTGCCTGGTTTCCGTCCTGTCCCTGGCCCCTTCCAGGGCTCTGGCCGTCGAGTACAGTCTCCAGGTTGGAAACCTGATCGATGACGCCTTCTCGTACTACATCCGGGGCAACGTGGGGCGCGGGGAGGGGGAGCTGCTGCTGCCCCATCTCGAGCGCGCCCTCGACGCCGCGACCGTCAGTCGTGGCGCTCTCCTCTACGACCGCGACATCTATCCGGCCGGAGAGGGCGTTGCGCGGTCGTTCGGCGCGGCGCCGGTCCGTCCCGTGGGCCAGTCGGCCACGAGGGACCGGGGCTCCTGGAAGACTGTCCGCTGGGAAGGGAAGCCGGGCGAGCGCGTGATCTGGGTCGTGAGGCCTGCGACGATACACCTGGGCAAAATCAGCCACCTCGCCCTCGCGGGGACCGCCGGGGGCCTCCGGTACTACGTTCCCTACTCGGTGACGCTCTCTCCGACGCCCGCCGCAACCGTCTCCTATTCCCTGTCGTTTCTCCGGTCGGGGGAGGACGGCACGGTGCTGTGGGAGAGACACCTCTCTCGCGCGGTCGACCTCCGTGGTGGCCTGGCCGCGGTCGTGGGTGTGAACACCGTCGGCGGCGACTGGGTGTACCTGGTCGTCGAGCAGCCCCCAGCGCCTGTGACGTTCAGCTCCGTGCTCGGCTGGGCGCGACGCGGTTCCGGCTCCGACATCCAGGCTGGTACCGGCGGCGGGATTCGGCTCAAGTGAACCGCCGCTGGCTGCCGGGTCTCGCCTGTGTCGCCTTCGTGGCGGGCCTCGCCTGGGGCGAGGACAGGACAGACGAGACCGCCGAGAAGGCCGGGCCACCACCAGTGTCCCTGACCGCGGTCGCGGACCAGATCGCGAAGCGATTCCCCGAGGTCGAGGGCGATGTGGTCGAGGTTCAGGGGAAGACCGTCATCCTGAGCGTCGGGAGGCGCCAGGGCGTTCAGGCCGGGCTCGTCTTCTCCGTCGTCCGGGAGGGGCGGGAGATCAGGCACCCGAAGACGGGTGAGCTGCTGGGCCGCTCGGAAGAGTCGGTCGGGCGCGCCACGGTTTCTCAGGTCTTCGACACGCTGTCGGCTGCCGCGTTCGAGGGCGGCGAGGTGAGAACGAGCGACCGGGTCCGCACGGGGGCCGGCAAGGTCAGGCTCACGCTGCTGGTCTTCCGCGGCGGGGTCAAGGACAACCTGGTCGAAGCCGTGTCGCGGGAGCTGTACCAGACCCTCACCGGATCGGGGCGCTTCGAGGTCGTCATCGGCGACCAGATCTCGGTGTGGCTGACCGAGCGGGGGGTGGCGCCCGAGGCCGTTCTCGAAGGGGGCCATGTCAGCGAGGCGGCGACCCGCTTCAAGGCCGACAACATTCTCGTCGTCTCGTTCCGGACCGTCGAGCGCAAGCCCTTCATGGAACTGCGCCTCTTCTCCCAGCCCGGTCCGGAGCCGGCGCTGGCGGCAGCCTTCTTCGTTCCGTCCTCGATCAAAGCAAGGACGCCCGGACAGTTCTCCGGCACCGACCGGCAGCGGGTGACACCCGAGCGGAAGCCGCGTTCCTTCCTGGCTCGACTGCTGGGCGGGGACCTCGAGGCCGGGACCTACTCGAGCGGCGAGTCCTCGATCCCGCTCCGCGAGGTGGCGCGCTTCGGATTCCCGGTGATCGCGCTCGACATGGGCATCCCACCGGATCAGGTCCCACGGATGGCGATATCCGACGGGGCCAAGGTGTACGTCTACAAGGTCGTCAACCGGGCCCTCGAGCCCGAGTGGACGTACAGCGCCCGCCACGTCGGGCGCGTGGTGTCGCTCTACCTGGTCGACATCGACGGCGACGGGATCCCCGAGGTGGTGGTCAACCGGTACGACGTCAGCCTCGGCATGCGGTCGCTGATCCTGGGCGTGCGGAACGGCAAGCCGACCCTGCTGATTCACGACGTCTCGGCGATCCTGGTGGCGCTCGACGAGACCGGTTCCGGACTCAAGCAGACGCTCTGGGCGCAGGAGTTCAGTTCCGAGACGTTTTTCGCCAAGCGAAAGGTCGAACGCGTGACCGTGAAGGACGGCGCACTGGTCACGCTGGATCGAGTGGTGGTCCCCGAGAGCTTCCGTGCCACCGGAGTCACGATGTCGGGGGTCATGGGAAAGGGCACGCATTCGCTCGTCTACGTGGACGAGTACAACCGCCTCCGGATCACCTCCGGGCCCGAGGAGCTGTGGCGGTCGTCCTCCGCGGTCGGCGGTGGCGAGTACGCCAGGATGGAACTGGTCCGCTACATCATCCGCGACGGCATGAGCAAGTTCTACACGATGGAGCCGACCCCGATCTCCGTCGACCTCGACGGCGACGGCGCCGAAGAGGTCGTCGTGCCGCAGAACCAGATTCCCGGCATGCTGGGCGTCGTCTTCCGAGGGCCGGCCGGTGTGCGGTTTCAGCAGGTGAACTCCGGGTTCGAGGGGCTGATCACCGGTCTCGGCGCGATCCGCGGCGCGGAGAAGGAGCCGCCCACGCTGATCGCGTGTGTGGTCCGCTTCACCGGGTGGACGAAGACGGCGGGTGAGACCCAGATCATCATGACCGTTCAGGAGTGACCGGGACCCCGTGATCGAACCGCCCGGCGCAGCGGCACCCGGTGCCGCCGGTGCAGACCTGGCCGGCTGGATGATCGCCCGGTTTTCAGGAAGGGCCTCGAGGGAGCCCGGGCGCCAGGGGCGTCGGGGCGGCCGATGATCCAGGCGGTTCGCGGCGCCCACGACATCCTGCCCGCCGAGACAGCGAGGTGGCAGCGGATCGAGGCCGCGGCCCGGCGTGTGTTCGGGGCCTACGGATACGAGGAGATCCGCCTTCCCATCTTCGAGCGCACCGAGCTCTTCGCGCGGGGGATCGGTGAGGCGACCGACATCGTCCAGAAGGAGATGTACACATTCCAGGACCGCGGCGGCGAATCGCTGACGCTCAGGCCCGAGGCGACCGCCTCGCTGCTGCGCGCGTACATCGAGCACGGCCTGCACGTGAATCCCAAGCCCGTCAAGCTCCACACGATGGGCCCGATGTTCCGCTACGAGAGGCCGCAGGCCGGCCGCTACCGCCAGTTCCACCAGCTGAACGTCGAGGCCCTCGGGGACGACCGCGCCGCGCTCGACGCCCAGGTGATCTCGATGCTGGTGGAGCTCTTCGCGGTGCTCGGACTTGGCGAGGACGTCGCGCTCGAGATCAATTCCCTCGGGGACGCGACATGCCGTCCCGTCTACCGGGAACGCCTCACCGCGTACCTGCGGGCGAGGGCCTCCGTGCTGTGCGGGGACTGCCGGGAGCGGACCGAGCGCAACCCGTTGCGCGTGCTCGACTGCAAGAACCCCGCGTGCCGCCCGGCGCTCGACTCGGCGCCGTCGATTCACGACGCGCTGTGCGACGACTGCGCGCGGCACTACGGCGATGTGCGCGGCTATCTCGAGGCCATGGGCATTGGCTACACGGAGAACCGTCGGCTGGTCCGCGGGCTCGATTACTACGTTCGCACGACGTTCGAGCTGACGACGTCGAAGCTGGGAAGTCAGAATGCCGTCGCCGGGGGGGGGCGGTACGACGGCCTGATCGAGCTGCTCGGTGGTCCGGCTGATCCGGGCATCGGCTTCGCGGTAGGGATCGAGCGGGTCGTCCTTCTGCTGGAAGACCGGGACGACTGGGAGTACCGGGAGCCCCTGCGGCCCTACGTGTTTCTGATTCCCCTCGGCGACGAGGCGTTCAAGCGGCTTCTCCCGGTCGCGCGGGAGTTGCGATCCCCGCGCACGGCGTCGGGGGTGTCGATTCCGCTCGAGCTGGGCTACGGGGATCGCAAGCTCCGCAACGAGCTGCAGCGGGCGAACAGGGAGCTGCAGGCCGCGAAGAGAGTGGGATCCGCGTGGGCGGTCATCGTCGGCGAGGCTGAGCTGGCGCGTGACGAGGCGATCCTCCGTGACATGAAGTCCGGCGAGCAGGAGATGGTGCCCCTGGGCGCCCTGGTCTCAAAGCTGAGAGAGAAGAGAAGGTCTGGGAACGCCGGCACAAGCGCGGCCGTCTCAGAGGGGGGTGGGTGACGGAACCGTTGGGTAATTGGACGCGGACACACACCTGCGGCGAGCTCGAGCGGGAGCACGCGGGTCAGGCCGTGACCCTGATGGGGTGGGCCTTCCGGCGGCGCGACCACGGCGGTCTGATCTTCGTGGATCTGCGAGATCGTGATGGGGTGACCCAGTGCGTGTTCGATCCGGGGGAGGCCGCGGCCGCTCACGCCCAGGCCGAGGCGGTGCGAGCCGAATTCGTCCTGGCGGTGCGCGGCCTCGTGTCCCGGCGTCCAGCGGGGACGGAGAACCCTCGCCTGCCGACCGGGGAGATCGAGGTGCGTGTCACCGAGGTCAAGGTCCTGAACGAGGCGCGCCCGCTGCCGTTCCCACTCGATTCGGAGACGGAGGTCGACGAGCTGGTCCGCCTCAAGTACCGGTACCTCGACCTGCGGCGGCCCGCGCTGCTCGCGAACTTCCGCCTCCGGGACGCCGTCTGCCGGTCGGTCCGCGCCTACCTCCACGGCCAGGGATTCCTCGAGGTGGAGACGCCGATCCTCACGCGCCAGACGCCGGAGGGTGCCCGCGACTTCCTCGTGCCGAGCCGGCTCTCGCGCGGCAGCTTCTACGCGCTCC
>CAZWXA010000312.1:0-5072 GCA_964637755.1 uncultured bacterium
CGATTTTAAGTCGGCTGCCTCTGCCGATTGGGCTACACCAGCAGTCGAGGGATAACGGGCTGATCTACACGACCGACTTCCGCCGCGTCTACGCCACCGTCATCGACGGCTGGCTCGGCTCGAAGAAAACCGACGAGCTGCTCCGGGGAAGATTCGAGGCCTGCCCGATCTTCGGCTGAGCGCGGGCCGGCGCGCCGCTCCCGCTCAATGGCCCAGGCGGCGGGGGACCATCGGCTCCGCGCCGATCCCGAGCCAGCGATACGCGTAGCGGCGGAGGAAGCCGCTCAGGCCGAAGGGCATGAAGATGATGGTGACGACCATGATGACCCCGTAGACGAGCGCCTGCCAGACGTCCAGGCCGGCCAGCAGCTCGGGCAGGATGATCAGGAAGGCCGCGCCCAGCACCGAGCCGAGCAGGGAGGCGAGCCCCCCCAGGATGATGATGGTGATGAACTGGATGGAGAGGAAGAAGCTGAACTCCTGCGGATCGAGGAAGCCGACGATGAACGCGCTGAGCGCGCCGGCCAGGCCGGTGTAGAGCGCGCTGATCGCGAAGGCGATCGTCTTGTACCGGGCGACATCCACGCCCATGGCCGCGGCCGCGCGCTCGTTGTCGCGGATGGCGAGGAACGCCCGCCCGGTCCGCCCCGCCACGAGATTTCGGGCGAAGAGCAGCATGGCGACGGTGACCACGAGCAGGAGGTAGTACTTGCGGTAGTCGGTATTGAACGTCAGTCCCAGGAGCGAGGCGGGCGGCACCTTCATGCCTTCCGAGCCGTGGGTGATGACCGCCAGCTGGAGCAGCATCTCCTGGACGATGAGCGTGAAGCCGAGCGTGGCCATGGCGAGGTAGAGACCGCTCAGGCGCAGGCACGGCAGCCCTAGTAGATATCCGACCACGGCGCTGAAGAACGCCGCCCCCACCACGCAGAGCACGGACGGCCACTGCCACCGTTCGGCCAGGACGGCCGCCGTGTAGGCGCCGATCGCGAAGAAGGCCGCGTGGCCGAGGGAGACCTGGCCGGCGTACCCGGTCAACAGATTGAGGCCGAGCGCCACCAGCACGTAGACGAAGAGCCGGGTCACGACGTAGATGACGTAGTTGTCCGCCAGATTCGGCAGCGCGAGCAGGCCGACCCCCACCACGATGACGGCCACGCCCTCGAGCCGAAGGGGCCATCGCACGGCGATCACACCTTCCGGATCGGCGCGGCGCCGAAGAGGCCGCTCGGCCGCACCACCAGCACCAGGATCAGCAGGATGTAGGTGGAGACCTGCTTGATGCCGGCGTTGAAGAAATAGCCCGAAAGGTTCTCGATGATCCCCAGCAGCATCCCGCCCACGATCGCCCCCGGGATGCTGCCGAACCCGCCCAGGATGGCGCCGGCGAAGGCCTTCACGCCGATGAACCCGAGGTTGGGGTCGAGATAGATGATCGGCGCGATCAGCACCCCGGCCACCCCGCCGATGCCGGCGCTGATCGCCCAGGTCAGCGAGAAGATCCGCGAGACGCTCACGCCCATGAGCCGGGCCGCCGTCTGGCTCTGCGCGGTCGCCCGCATGGCCATCCCGGTCTTCGTCAGCTTGAAGAAGAGATAGAGGACCAGCATGATCACGAGGGAAAAGCCGATCACCCCCGCGTCCATCGCGCTGAAGGTGAGGATGCCGAGGTGGACGGGGTCCTTCGAGAAGATCGTCGGCAGCGGCAGCACGTCGTAGCCGTAGACGATGCCGGCCGAGGAGCGCAGCACAATGGAGGCGCCGATGGTGGCGATGACGATGCTGAAGATCGGCGCAGCCATGATCGGCCGCACGACCACCCGCTCCAGGATCACCCCCATGACGCCCGACACGACGATGGTCAAGACCAGGACCAGCCAGTACGGGAGCCCGAAGCGGATCAGCAGCGTGTAGCTGATGAAGCCGCTGACCATGACGAACTCGCCCTGCGCGAAGTTCACCACGTCGGTCGCCTTGAAGATCAGGACGAACCCGAGCGCGATGAGCGCATACACGCACCCGGTCGCGAGCCCGCTCACGACCTGGCTGGTCAGGATCTCGACCATGCGTCGCCCGCCGGGGTGAGCCCTAGCGCCGGCTGCCCTCCTTCAGCTCCGTCCAGTCGCTCGTCTTCGTCCACTTGCCGTCCTTCACGACGACGAGCCGGCCCACCCGGCTCATCACGCGGCGCGTGTCGCCGCCGTAGCTGTACTTGAGGCCCCAGCCCGGATCCCAGTCCTTGATCGACTCGATCCCCTCGAGGAGCGAGTCGCGCGTCAGGTTGCGCCCGGCCCGCTGCATGGCCTCCATGAACAGGGCGGCCTTCTGATAGCCGTAGAGGTTGGTGGTGTCGAGCGCGAGGTTGGGGAAATACTTCTTCATGTCGGCGCGATAGAGATCGAGGAAGGCGCCCGGCTCGGTGGGCAGCGGGTAGATCTCCACGCCCATCATGCCGTCGACGTGCTTGCCGCCCAGCGCGATCGTCTTGTCCACCACGATGGGCGAGGGGCCGATGAACAGCGGATAGTAGCCGATGGCGTGGCACTGCTCGGCCAGCCGCGGCGGCTCGCGGTAGACCGCCTGGAGGATCACGGCCTCCGCCCCCGACTCCTTGAGCTTGGCCGCCTGCGAGCTGAAGTCGATGTCGGCGCGCTTGTAGTCGACCTCCGCCACGTAGGCGAGCTCGTGCTGCCTGAGCCGCGCCCGCCCGGCCAGGTGCCCGTCGAGGCCGTACTCGTCGTCCTGGTAGAAGCTGGCGATCTTCTTGATCTTCTTTTCCTTCACCAGGTGATCGATGATGAGCCAGGTCTGATCCGCGTAGGTGGCCAGATCACCGATGTGCCACCGCCCCGAGGTCGTCCAGATGCTGGCCGCGGTGGACGGGAAGATGTTGGGCACCCGCCGCTCCTCCAGGTACTCCTTGATCGCCTTGGTGGTCGGCGTGCCCAGGTGGCCCATCATGACGAAGACCTTGTCACGTTCCACCAGGCGCTTGGCGTTGGTCACCGCCTTGGGCGGCTGATAGACGTGGTCGTACGCGATCAGCCGGATCTTGCGGCCGTGGACGCCGCCCGCGTCGTTGACGCGGCTGAAGACGGCCTCCATGCCGGCCTTGATGTTGACCCCCCAGTTGGCCACGGCGCCGGTGAGATCCATGCCGGTGCCAATCAGCACCTCCTTGTCGGTGACGCCGTCCTCCGCCCTCACGGGCGCGGCGGCGAAGAGGACGAGGAGGCCCACGAGCACGCCGAGCACCGCTGCACGGCCGCGAAGTCGTTTCATGGCGACGTCTCCTTTCGGGTGGGTCATCGCTGCCCGAGATACGACCGGCGCACCCGGTCGTCACGCAAGAGCTGCTGGCTGTCGCCGGCCAGGGAGATCGTCCCCGTCTCCAGCACGTACGCGTAGTCGGCGATGGACAGGGCCTTGTTGGCGTTCTGCTCGACGAGAAGGACCGTCGTCCCGCCGGCGTGGATCTCGCGGATGATGGCGAAGATCTCCTCGACGAGCATGGGGGCGAGGCCCAGGGATGGCTCGTCGAGCAGCATCAGGGCCGGCTCCGCCATCAGCGCCCGGCCGATCGCCAGCATCTGTTGCTCCCCGCCGCTGAGCGTCCCCGCCAGCTGGGCCCGCCGCTCGGCCAGGATCGGGAAGCACCCGTGCACGCGCTCGAGGGCATGGTGGACGGCCCGCTTGTCCGAGCGCACGTACGCCCCCATCTTGAGGTTTTCCAGCACGGTCAATTCCGGGAAGAGCTCGCGGCCTTCGGGGACGTGCGAGATGCCCAGGCGCACGATCTTCTCGGAGGGCAGACCGTCGATCCGGCGCCCCCGGAAGCTGACCGTTCCGCTGGTGGGGGCCACCAGCCCCGAGATGCACTTGAGGGTAGTGGACTTCCCGGCCCCGTTGGCGCCGAGCAGGGTGACGATGGAGCCCTCGAGCACCTTGAACGAGACGCCCTTGAGGGCCTGGATGCTGCCGTAGAACGTCTCGATCCCGTCGAGGATCAGGAGCGGCTCAGTTGCCGGCGACACCGACCGTCTCCCCGAGATAGGCCGTGATGACCTCCCGATCGTTCTGGACGTCGCGCGGCGTGCCTTCGGCGATCTTGCGCCCGAAATTCAGCACGGTGATGGTGTCGGTGATGTTCATCACGAACCCCATGTCGTGCTCCACGAGGAGGATGGTCAGCGCGAACTGCTCGCGGATGCGCAGGAGCACGTCGGCGAGCGCCTGGGTCTCCGACGTGTTGAGCCCCGACGCGGGCTCGTCGAGGAGGAGGAGCTTGGGCTCCAGGGCCAGCGCGCGCGCCACCTCCAGCCGCTTCTGGGAGCCGAGCGGAAGGCTGCCTGCCGGCTGGCGGCTGAGGTCGGCGACCCCGAGGAAGGCCAGGAGCGCCTCCGCCTTCTCGCGGATGGTGCGCTCCCGCGCGCGCACGAAGGGCAGATTGAGGCCCTCGGCCAGGACGCCCGTCCGCACGTGGCTGTGCTTGGCCACCAGGACGTTGTCGAGCACGCTCAGGCTCGGGAAGAGCTGCACGTTCTGGAACGTGCGCGCGATGCCGAGCCGGGCGATCTGATCGGGACGCAGGTACGTGACCTCGTGCTCGAGGAAGCGGATGCGTCCGCTCGTGGGGCGGTAGAAGCCGGTGATGCAGTTGAAGATCGTGGTCTTGCCGGCGCCGTTGGGTCCGATCAAGCCGTGGATCCGCCCCGTCTCGATCGTGAAGCTCACCCTGTCGACCGCGCGCAGCCCCCCGAAGTCGTGGGACAGCTCGTGGACGGACAGGCAGGTCACGACGTCACGGTGGGTCGGCTGGACAAGGGCGTTGCCGACATACAGGGCCCTTCTTCTCGGCACGCGCCGAGCGCTCGGTCGGGCCAGCGGGGTCTACCCCAGCGTGTCGAGCCGACGGCCCGGCACCGGAGGGGGCTGATGCTACAGCGCCCTGGGAGAAGTGGTCAAGGCCGGATCGCGGCGCTCAGGACGCGGCCGCCAGCGAGATGCCCAGCGACTCGGGGGATAGTCGGTCCAAAAGCCCTTTCGCCTCTGCCGACCCCACCGGCCGTTTC
>CAZWXA010000313.1:0-5068 GCA_964637755.1 uncultured bacterium
ATGCTAGCACGGCGACGGGATCGCCACCTCGGCACGACCGGGCTGGGGCGCGGTGCAAGCGAGTGTCTCGTCAGTACGATGTCGGGGTCAGCGAGGACCTCGACGACCCTCGCGAGATGGGTTGGTAGGGGCACAGGAAGCGACTGGCGGCTGAGTCGCCCATGAATCTCGAATAGCTCGGCCGCTGGGCCGCGCCAATGCCTCAACTCAGATACACCCTGAAGAGGTTGAGCGGGTATGGGTGCTCTGGCTTCGAGCCCGTCACTTCTTCCTGAGCATCCCCGTCGCGTCCGGGGTCTTGCCGGGATGCTCCGCGAGCCGGGTGTGCTGGGTGAACTCCGCCAGCGTGCCGGCGGCGCGGCCGCCGAGGGCGCGCGCTTCACGCCTGACCGGTCGTGGTAGAGTGGCCCCCGGGGCCCGATGGCCCGCCGGCCGGAGGACTCGATGACGCTGCCGAAGCGCGTGACGATCTGCGAGGTCGGGACCCGGGACGGGTTCCAGATCGAGCCGGATTTCATCCCCACCGAGCTGAAGGTCGAGGTGGTGAACCGCCTGACCGAGGCGGGCCTGCCACGCATCGAGGTCACCTCGTTCGTCCACCCCCGGGTCGTGCCGGCGCTCCGGGACGCCGAGGCGGTCATGGCGCGGATCGCCCGCCGGCCGGGCACCGTCTACGCCGCGCTCGTGCCCAACGAGAAGGGGGCGGCGCGGGCGATCGACGCGGGCGTCGACCAGATCCACACGGTCGTGTCGGCGAGCGAGAGCCACAACCTCGCGAACGTGAACATGACGATCGGCGAGTCCCTCGACAGGCTCCGCGCGGTGGCGGAACTGGCGCGGCGCGCGGGGAAGCCCCTGATCGCGGGGATCTCGACCTCGTTCGGGTGCCCCTTCGAGGGGGCCGTGCCCCTCCGGCAGGTCGAGTGGATCGTGGCGCGGCTCGCGGAGATGGGCGCGCGCGGGATCAGCCTGGCCGACACCACCGGGGTGGCCAACCCGCTCCAGGTGACGCGGGCGCTCGAGCACCTGATGCCGAGATTCCCCGCGATCGAGTGGGGGTTGCACACGCACGACACGCGCGCGATGGCCATCCCGAACATCCTCGCCGCGCTGGCCCTCGGTGTGACCTGCTTCGACGCGTCGATCGGGGGCCTCGGCGGCTGCCCCTTCGCGCCCGGGGCCTCGGGCAACGTCTGCACCGAGGATCTCGTGCACTGCCTCCAGGGGATGGAGATCGAGACCGGCATCGACCTGGATCAACTGATCGCCACCTCCCGGCGCGTCCAGGAGATCGTCGGCCACGCCTTGCCGGGCCAGATCGTCAAGGCTGGCCCGTCGGCCCGGCGCTTTCCGCTGCCCGCTGGCGTCGCCCTGCGCCTGCCGGCGACCGCCTGATGCGGATGATCACGACCGGCGTCAGGATCCCGCCCGGGGCCCCGAGAGGGCGTGAAGGACTCGGCGTCCGCGACGACCGGGTGGGGGGTGTCGGGGAGGAGCGGCGCTCGCTCCCCCCGACGTTGACGAGGAGCGACCGGGCCGGCCCGGCCGATGGCCTGCTTCCAGCGGCCTGCCAGAGGGTCCGATGAACGAGACCCCGAGGAAGATGCTGCAGGTGATGGACAGCGCGCTCAAGTGGTGGCGACTCCCCGCGGTCGGGCGGGAGAAGGGCCGCGTGATCCGTCGCCTGATCGCGCGGCATCGGCCGCGGCGGGCGATCGAGGTGGGCTCGCTCTTCGGCTACTCCGCGATCCTGATCGGAGCGAGCCTCCCGCCGGGAGGGCGTCTGACCTGTGTCGAGGCGAACGAGTTTCTCGCCTACGTGGTCGGGCGGAACATCGAGGCCGCCGGGCTCGGCCGGAGCGCCAAGGTCGTGGTCGGCGACGCGCTGCGGGTCATCCCGCTCCTGCGCGGCCGCTTCGACTTCGCCCTGATCGACGCGGTCAAGCAGGACTACCTCGAGTATCTCCGCTCGCTCGAACCGAAGCTCCAGGCGGGCGCCGTGATCGTCGCCGACAACACGGGGATCTCCCGCCGCGAGGTCACGCCGTATCTCGACTACGTGCGGTCGAGCGCCCGGTACCGGAGTCGCGAGTACGAGTTCAGCGACGACTGCATGGAGGTGAGCACTCTCGAGGGCGCGATCAGGTGAGGGAGCCGCCCCTGGATCGATCCCTACTGGGACTTGCCACGGGCCGCGATCTCCCAGACGTCCTCGACGCGGCCGCCGCGCATCGCGTAGAGGCGGTCGTAGAGGTTCATCGTCGGATCGCAGTGCGGCGGGAAGAACTCGATCCGCTCGCCGAGCCGCACCGACCGCTCCGGCTCGCGGATGAGGAGGCGCCCGTGCTCGTCTCCCGCGAACTCGTACGCGAGTCCGGGTCGCTCCACCGCCTCCGGCCCGAACGGCCGGTCGGTCGCGAACGCCTTGAGCCCGCCGTCCACGATGGCCCGGTCGGGCGCCGGCACGCTCACCACGGTCGTCAGCACGGTCAGCGCCATCTCGAAGTCGGTCAGGCGGTCTCCCGTCCTCCCGCCGATCCGGAGATAGTCGAGATCCATGACGCAGTACGATCCGCACTGCAGCTCGGTCACGCCGCCCAGCTCCGAGTCGATGTCGTGGGTGCCGGTGGAGCCGCCGCTCACGATCTCCACCGGGATCCCCCGCGATTCGAGGAGCCGCCGGGTCTCGAGGAGCGGGGTCATGGCCGTGATCGACGCCTCGCGGCGCGCCGCCCATCCGACGACGTGGGCGCACTGGCCCGCGTACCCCTGGAGTCCGCGCACGCGCAAGGACGGCGCGTCGGCCGCGGCTCGCGCGAGGGCGAGCGCCGGCTCCCCGGGCGCGCAGCCGGTCCGACGGCCGCCCACCTCGATGTCGACCAGCACGTTCAGGACGTGCCCGGCGGCGCCCGCCTCCCGGGCGAGGTGCCGCACGTTGTCGACGTGATCCACGACGACGATCACGTCGGGCGCGCGGTCGAGCAGCTTCATGAGCCGCGAGACCTTCTCGGCGCCGACGATCTCGGTCGAGACGAGGAGACCGCCGACACCCGCGGCGGCCATGACCTCGGCTTCCGAGAGCTTGGCGCAGACGACGCCGGAGGCCCCCGCGGCGATCTGGCGCCGCGCGATCTCGGGGCACTTGTGGGTCTTGGCGTGCGGGCGCAGGCGCTTGCCCGCCGCGCCCACGCGAGCCGCCATGGTGCGGAGGTTCCTCTCGAAGCGGTCGAGGTCCAGCAGCAGCGCGGGCGTCGCGATCTCGTCGCGGGTCACGCCGGCACTCTATCGCATGGACCGGCCGCGGCGCCACCGCGATGTTGGCGTCCCGGCCTGGACTCGGCCTTGTCCTTCGCTCCCTCCGCCCGGTATCATGCAGCGTCCGCAGGCGACCTGAACACGACGGAGGCGATCGATGACGTGGAGCGGTGAACTCTCATGCCGGCGTCGGGTCGGAGGTGGGGCACGGGCGGCCGGCCCGGTCGGCAGGAGCCGCCTGACGCCGGGGATCTCGCGGGATCGCGCTCCGGAGGCGGCACCGGTCTCTCACTCGCGAGCCTGAGCCGGTGCTCGTCGCGGAGTCGATCGAGAGTTTCCGCGCGTGGCGCGCGGACGCGGCCGGGAGCCTGGGCCTCGTGCCCACCATGGGAGCCCTGCACGACGGCCACCTGTCGCTCGTGCGCCGCGCGCGCCGCGAGTGCGAGCGCGTGGCGACGACGATCTTCGTGAACCCGGCGCAGTTCGGCCCGCGCGAGGACCTGAAGTCGTATCCGCGAGACCTGCCGCGGGATCTCGGGCTCCTGGCTGCCGAGGGCGTGGACTGTGTCTTCACCCCCACCGAGCCGATGATGTATCCCGCGGGCTTCTCGACCTGGGTCGTGGTCGAGCAGCTCACCGCGAGGTGGGAAGGGGTCTCCCGACCCGGGCACTTCCGTGGCGTCGCCACCGTCGTGCTGAAGCTCCTCAACGTCGCCCGCGCCGACCGGGCGTACTTCGGCGAGAAGGACTACCAGCAGTTCCGCGTGGTCGAGCGCATGGCCAGGGAGCTGGACGTGCCCACCGCGATCGTTCCCTGTCCGACCGTCCGCGAGCCCGACGGGCTCGCGATGAGCTCTCGGAACGCCTACCTCTCCCCCGCCGAGCGCGAGGCGGCGGTGGTGCTCTGGCAGGGCCTCTCCGACGCCCGCGACGCCTGCGCCCGCGGCGAGCGGAGCGGTGAGGTCCTCGCCCGCGTCGTCGCCGGGACGATCGAGCGGGAGCCGCTCGCGCGGATCGACTACGTTGGCGTGGCGGACCCGGGGAGTCTCGAGCCGGTCGCGCGCGTCGCCGACGGTGGCGCGATCTGTCTCGTGGCCGCGGGGCTCGGCGCGGTGCGGCTCATCGACAACCTGCTCCTGGTCCCGTCCCGCTGAGCCGGTCGCCCTCGGACGAGGTCGAGCCGGCCGGAGTCGAGGACAGGGATCGCCACGATGATCCCGGCCGCCACCAGAGCAAAGGGTGAGCGCCAGGCGCCGGGCGTGGAGATCGCCAGGCTCACGGCAGCCGGGTGTAGCGGGCCCGGAGGCTGTCGAAGCGTCGCGAGCGGCGAAACCCGTGGCGGTTCAGCGTGAACCAGAACAGCATCGACAGGATGCGCAGCCCGTAGATGGTCGAGGCGCCGAAACCCGCGGACGAGGCCTCGCGAAAGTACCGCGTCGGGACGGCGATTTCCGCGATCCGGAAGCCGGCCGCCACGACCTGCCCGATGATCTCCTGGTCGAAGATGAAGCCGTCCGAGTTCGCCGTGAAATTCACCGCCTCCAGCACCTCGCGCCGGAACGCGCGATACCCGGTGTGGTACTCCGACAGGGACAGGCCGAAGGCGCGGTTCTCGAGGAACGTCAGGACGCGGTTGGCGACGAACTTCCACCACGGCATGCCCTGGGCGAGCGCGTCGCCACTCTTCAGCCGCGAGCCCAGCACCACGTCGGCGCGGCCCTCGACGATCGGCTCGATGAGCTGCGGGACGAGCGTCGGATCGTACTGGTAGTCGGGGTGCACCATCACGATGATGTCCGCGCCGGCGCGGAGC
>CAZWXA010000314.1:0-5055 GCA_964637755.1 uncultured bacterium
GCCCGCTCCATCCGGGTCAGGCCGACCCGGAACTGGTTCTCCAGCAGCTCGCCCACCGAGCGCACCCGGCGGTTGCCCAGGTGGTCGATGTCGTCCGTCGGCCTGGTCCCGAGCCGCACCTGCAGGAGATGCCGCACGACGTGGACCATGTCGTCTCCCCCGAGGGTCTTCGCGTTGAGCGGCGCGTTGATCTGCAGCTTCTTGTTGATCATGAACCGGCCGACCCGGGCGAGGTCGTACCGCCGCGCGTCCATGAACATGCCGCGGAACAGGGCCCGGGCCGACTCGACGGTGGGCGGATCCCCCGGCCGCAACCGCCGGTATATCTCGACGAGCGCCTCGTCCGGGTTCTTGAAGTGGTCCCGCGCCAGCGTCTCGTAGATCGAGCCGTCGACCTTGCCAGGGGTCAGCACCAGCAACTTGAACGGGGCGACCTTGCGTGCCATCACCTGCGAGAGGATCGTCGACGTGAGCTCCTGGTTGCTCTCGAGGAGCACCTCGCCCGTCTCGCTGTCGACGACGCGCGACCCGGTGCGCCGGCCGACGAACGACTCCGCCCGCACACTCAGCCGGTCGAGTCCGGCCTCGGCGAGTCTCTCGACCGCCTTCGCGTTGAGCGTCTTGCCGGCGTGGACGATCGGCTCCCGATGACGCGGCGGGCGGATGTCCTCCGAGACGCGCGCGCCCACGTGAATCTCCGGGTTGAACTTGACCCGGGCGTCCGCTCCCTCGAAGCCGAGCACCTCCTCCGTCTCGTAGAAGTGCCCGAGGATCTCCTCGTCCGAGAGGATCACGGTCTTCTCGAGAAACCAGAACGCCCGCAGGAAGGCCGTGGCGAGCATCTTTCGGCGCCGATCCACCCGCACGTGCAGGAGGTCGTTGGCGTCGAAGTCGAACTCGACCCAGGAACCGCGATAGGGAATGATCCGCGCCGAGAACAAGAGCTTGCCCGACGCCAGCGTCTTGCCCCGGTCGTCGTCGAAGAACACGCCCGCCGAGCGCTGGAGCTGACTGACGACCACACGTTCGGTGCCGTTGATGATGAACGTGCCCTTCTGAGTCATCAGCGGCAGCTCGCCCAGGTACACCTCCTGGCCCCGCTGCTCGCGGATCGTCCGCGTCTTGGCTTCCTTGTCGTGATCGAAGACGACGAGCCGGAGCGCGACCTTCAGTGGGATCGCGTAGGTCATGCCGCGGTCGTGACACTCATCGACCGTGTACTTGGGGTCTCCGAAGTGATACGAGTCGAACTCCAGCCGCGCGTTGCCGTTGTAGTCCTCGATCGGGAACACGGACTTGAAAACCGCCTGCAGCCCGGTGTCCTCGCGTCGATCCGGGTTGACGTCCTGCTGAAGAAACGCCTCGTAGGACCGCTTCTGGACCTCGATGAGGTTCGGAATCTCGACAATGGACGGGATCTTGCCGAAGTCCTTGCGGCTCCGACGCCCACACTGGATCATCCCTGCCATACCGTCTCCTGAGCGCGGCGCGCGCCCGTCTCGGTTGAGAACGTTGCGATCCCACTCGTGGTGCCCCTCCGGGAACTCTCCGATACCGAGTGGACTACTTCACCTGGACGATCGCGCCCTGCTCCTCGAGCTTCCTCTTGACCTCCGCGGCCTCCGCCTTCGAGATCTTCTCCTTCACGGGCTTCGGCGCGCCGTCCACGAGGTCCTTTGCCTCCTTGAGCCCGAGGGCCGTGAGCTCGCGCACGACCTTGATGACCTGGATCTTCTTCTCGCCGGCGGCGATCAGGATCACGTCGAACTCCGTCTGCTCCTCCGCGGCTGCAGCACCCGCCCCGGCGCCCGGGCCCGGCCCGGCGGCGACGGCCACCGGCGCCGCGGCGGATACCCCCCATTTCTCCTGCAGCATCTTCGAGAGCTGCGCGGCCTCGAGGAGGGTCAGCCTGTCGAGCTGTTCAGCGATCTGTTCGACCGTGGTTGCCATGAGTGGTCACTCCTTCTTGGTGGTAGCCGTCGTGGCGTCCCGCCCCTCTCGGTTTCGGTGGCCGGCCGTGTGTGTCGCCCCTCCGGGTCTCCGACTCGCACACCCCGGCCTCGGCGGCCCCGGCGTTTCCCTGCCCCCGGCTCGCCTCACGATGCGCTCGCAAGGGCTCCCCGGCGCCGCTCGGCTCGATCGATTCGGGCCTCGCCTCACGGCGCGCTCGCAACGGCCTCGCTGGCGCCGTTCGGCTCGACCTTCCGGCTGCGCCTCGCCCGTCCGGATCTCACTGGCTCGGCTCGATCGATTCGGGCCTCGCCTCACGGCGCGCTCGCAACGGCCTCGCTGGCGCCGTTCGGCTCGACCTTCCGGCTGCGCCTCGCCCGTCCGGATCTCACTGGCTCGGCTCGCCTTCGGCTGCGCCTCGCACATCCTCGCCGTGGGGCGCGGCGGTCTGGCCGCGCTGGTCGAGGATGTAGACGATCTCGCGCAGGACCGCGTTCAAGACCATGACGAGCTGGGCCATCGGGCCCTCGAGGGTCGCGATGAGCTGGGCCCGCAGCGCGTCGCGCGAGGGCAGCTCGGCCAGCGCCCGCATCTCGGAAGCCGCCAGCACCTGTCCCTCGACGAAGCCGGCCTTGATCACCAGTTGCTGGTTCGTCCTCGCGAAAGTCTGCAGCGCCTTGGCCACCGCAACGGGGTCCTGCCTCGATACGACGATCGCGGTCGGGCCCTTGAGATGCGGGGCCAGTCCCTGCAGCGGAGAGTCGGCGATCGCCAGCTTGGCGATGCGGTTCTTGACGACCTGGCAGGTGGCGGCGGCAGCCTTCAGCTGCCTCCGCAGGTCGCCGAACTGACGGACCGTCAGACCGCGGTACTCGGTGAGCACCGCCGCCCGGGCGTCCCCGAGTCGCTGCCTGAGCTCGCCGAGCGATTGGGCTTTCTCTTGTGTCGGCACATCAGGCTCCTGGTCTCTTGAACAGGCTTGCCACTTTCTGCACGTCCACGCGGGCGCCGGGGCCCATGGTGGAGGACACCGTCAGCGACCTCAGGTACTGACCCTTGGCCGCGGCCGGCTTGGCCCGCATGATCGCCTCGAGCATCGCCATCGCGTTGGAGACGAGATGCTCCAGCTGGAAGGACTTCTTCCCGATCGGCACGTGCACGTTGCCGGCCTTGTCGACGCGGAACTCCACTTTCCCGGCCTTGGCGTCCCGCACCGCCCGGGCGACGTCGAACGTCACGGTGCCGAGCTTGGGGTTCGGCATGAGGCCGCGCGGGCCGAGGACCTTGCCGAGACGACCAACCTGACCCATCAGGTCCGGGGTCGCGATCGCAGTATCGAACTCCATCCAGCCGCCCTGAATCCGCTCCGCGAGGTCCTCGGCTCCGATGACGTCGGCGCCCGCCTCGCGGGCCTCCCGCTCCTTCTCGCCCTTCGCGAACACCGCCACCCGCACGGTCTTGCCGATCCCGTGCGGCATCACGACGGCGCCCCGGACCATCTGGTCAGCGTGCTTCGGATCGACTCCGAGCCGGATCGAGAGGTCGATCGTCTCGTCGAACTTCGCCGACGGCGCCTTCTTCGTCACCTCGAGCGCTTCCTCGATCGATTGCTGCTGGCGGGGATCGATCATCGCCAGTGCTCTGTCGTAGCGCTTGCTCACCACGGTCGCCATCAGCCGATCACCTCGATGCCCATGCTGCGGGCGGTTCCCTCGATCACGCGCACGGCGGAGTCGAGCGAGTCGGTGTTGAGATCGACGAGCTTCGTCTGCGCGATCTCCCGGACCTGTGCCCGCGTCACCCGGCCGATCTTCTCCTTGTGCGGCGTGGCTGACGCCTTGGCGATGCCCGCGGCGCGCTTCAGGAGGATGGCCGCTGGCGGGGTCTTCACCACGAAGGTGAAGGATCGATCCTGGTAGATCGTGACCACCACGGGAAGGATCAGCCCCTCCTGCGAGCTCGTCTGCGCGTTGAACCCCTTGCAGAACTCCATGATGTTGACGCCGTGCTGACCGAGCGCCGGCCCCACGGGCGGCGACGGGTTGGCCTTGCCCGCCGGGATCTGGAGCTTCACAACCGCCTGGACTTTCTTCGCCACTAGAGTCGCTCCACCTGGTAGTACTCGAGTTCGACCGGCGTGGGCCGGCCGAACACCGGCACGCTGACCTTCATGCGCCCTCGCTCCGGGTTGATGTCGTCGACGACGCCCTGGAAATTGACGAACGGGCCGTCGATGACCCGAACCTTGTCGCCCCGCTGGAAGACCGACTTCGGCTTCGGCTTCTCGGCGCCCGCCTCCATCTGACGGAGGATCTCGTCCACCTGGTCCTGATCCAGTGGCACCGGCCGGGTCCCGGAGCCCACGAACCCCGTCACCTTGGGCGTCGATCGCACGAGGTGCCAGGTATGGTCGGTGAGCTCCATCTCCACCATCACGTACCCCGGGAAGAACTTCTGCTCCGTCTCGCGCTTCTGCTTGTTACGGACCTCGACCACCTTCTCGGTCGGCACGAGCACGCGAGAGATCAGGTCGGAGAGTCCGAAGATCTTGGCGCGCGACTCGATCGCCGCCGCGACCTTGTTCTCGAAGCCCGAATACGTGTGGACGACGAACCACTGCCTCGTCGCCGTTCCGCCAGCCATCAGGTCCGCCTCCTTCATCGCAGGATCCTCTCGACGAGCCGCGCCAGCCCGATGTCCACAGCGCCGAGGAAGAACGCGATCACGAGCGTGACCACGAGGACAACCACGGTCGAGTTGGCGAGCACCTGCCGGTCCGGCCAGTTCACCCTCCGGAATTCCGCGAGGACCTCCCGGAGAAACTCCCGTGCCCGAGTCACGACTGTCATGGTGTCTGGGAGGGGGACACCGCCCCCCTTCCCAACCTCCCCCCGAAGGCTCGCGCGGGCCGAGCCCGTGCTCGAACGCGCCGATCGCCCCTCGCGGGGCGGCTGGCGCTCATCGCTCCCCTCAACGGTGTCCCCGAACCGCAGCGTCTCACAGGCCCACCCGCCCCCTGACCCTTGCATCGACGCGTGTGAGGTGGCAGGGGTGGAGGGATTCGAACCCCCATCCCCCGGATTTGGAGTCCGGTGCTCTAGCCGT
>CAZWXA010000315.1:0-5042 GCA_964637755.1 uncultured bacterium
CCGCGGTGATGCGCGCGCTGGGGACCCCTCGTGTCGACGTCATCGTCCTCAACGAAACCCCGCCCCTCCTCTACCATCGCGTGCTGCCGCATCGCACTCGGCCCCGCTTGCAACCGCCGATGGCCGCCTTCGCCGGGCGGCCGAGCGCCTCGGCATCCCGATCTGGAGCGACGGAGCCGCTTCTTGACTCCGGGCCCCGGCAGGGACACATCGCCCGAGACGGCGCTGAAAGCCCGATGACGCGAAGGGACAGGCGATGACGGCCCCAGCGATCGAACCGCGGATGGAGCTGGAGCAGAACCTCCACATGCACCGCCAGTTGGCGAAGATTCGCGCCTTCGAGGAGCATTCGCGCGGGCACACAGCGACCTCGACCTGGCGGTGTATCTCGCGGAGCCGGCGCCCGCGGCCTCGCCGTTCGGGTACGCGGCCGATCTGGCGGCCGCGGTGATGCGCGCGCTGGGGACCCCTCGTGTCGACGTCATCGTCCTCAACGAGGCCCCGCCCCTCCTCTACCATCGCGTGCTGCGGGACGGGATCAGGATCCTCTCGCGGGACCTCCGGGCCACGACGACCCGCGAGGGGCGCGCCCTTTCGCGGTACTGCGACTACGCCCCGCAGCTCGCCAAGATCGAGGCCGCGCACCGGGCCCGGATCGAGGCCGCGCGCTTGGGTCGATGAGCCCCGGACAGGCCGACGCCCGGAGGCGTACGCTTGATCAGCGCGCGCCGTGCGACCTCTCGCGAGAGGAAGCGTCATGAAGGCCAAGAGGCGGGAAATACCGGATGACATGCGGCCCGAGTACGACTTCGATTACTCGACGGCCGTCCGAGGGAAATACCACCGTCGCCTTCTGAAAGAGGGCGCACACGTCGTCGTCCTCGAACCGGACGTGGCCAAGGCCTTTCGCAGTTCGGCTGCGGTGAACGAGACGCTGCGGTCTCCGCTCAGGATGTCCGAGGCGACGCGGCGCCTGACATCGCGTTCTGGCGGCGGGGCGACAAGCGCCCGCCGCTGAACGCGTGCGCGAAACGCCGACGCCAAGGGGGTGACGATCCGGACCGCGGTCAGAACGCCCAGCGCTTGCGGCGCCGGTAGAACTTGATCTCGCGGAAGCTTTTGCGCCGCCCGGCCTCGCTGAGGCCGAGGTAGAACTCCCGGACGTCGGCGTTCCCTCTGAGCGTGTCGGCCGGACCGTCGAAGACGATCCGGCCGTTCTCCATGATGTAGCCGTGGTGGGCGATGCGGAGCGCCACCTGGGCGTTCTGCTCCACCAGCAGGAACGTGGTCCCGCGCTCGGCATTGATCTTCTGGATGATCTCGAAGATCTCCCGGACCAGCAGGGGGGCGAGCCCGAGCGACGGCTCGTCGAGCAGCATGAGCGTGGGCTTGGCCATCAGCGCTCGTCCGATCACCAGCATCTGCTGCTCGCCGCCGCTTAGGTAGCCGGCCAGCTGGGCTCGCCGCTCCACGAGACGCGGGAAGTAGTCGTAGATCATCTGCATGTCGCGCCGGACGCCGTCGGGGTCGCGGCGCGTGTAGCCCCCGATTCGCAGGTTTTCCTCCACCGTGAGGGACTCGAGCACCTTGCGCCCCTCCATGACCTGCACGATGCCGAGGCGGCAGATCTCCTCGGGGTCCCGGCCGTCGATCCGCCGCGTCATGAACTCGATGCTGCCGTCCGTGACCTTGCCCTCCTCCGTCTTCAGGAGGCCGGAGATCGCCTTGAGCGTCGTCGTCTTGCCCGCCCCGTTGGCGCCCAGCAGGGCGACGATCTGCCCGTCGGGGACCTCCAGCGACAGCCCCTTCAGGACGAGGATGACGTCGCTGTAGATGACCTGGACGTCGGTCAGCCGCAGCATCGAGCCCGTCCCCTCACTTGCCGATCCACTTCATGTCGCGGTCGACGGAGGCGTCACGCATCGGCACCACCTTGCCGTCCTTGACCATCACGAGCCGCGCCCGGTTGGTCGGCCGGTGATCCTCGCTGGTGTAGGTGAACGGCGGGGTCAGCCCCCAGGTGTCGAACTCCTTCAGGCTCTCCAGGGCATTCTTGATCGCCTCGCCGGTCGGCGTGGGCCCGGCCCGCTTGATCGCCTCGACGGACACGATCACCCACAGCCACCCCCGCATGTAAGGTGAGGCGTGGGTGTCGCTGCCATGATGCTTCCGGTGGAATTCCGTCAGGGTCTTCATGCCCGGCACGTTGTCGCCCCAGTAGGCGACGTCCTGGATCCCGATCACGCCCTCGGCGGCGCCGCCGGCGAGGGCCGGGGTGCGCTCGTCGAAGCCGTAGTTGTTGACCACGTACTGGGTCCTGAGCCCGAGCTTGTACGAGTCCTTCAGCACCACCGGGACCCACTGCGTGTTGGTGTTGATGTAGGCGAAGTCGGGGTCCTTCCTCTTCATGGTGAGGAGCTGGGAGGTGGCGTCGGTGAGGACGGTGGGGATGACCTCCTCGTCCACCAGGTCCACCCCGATCTCCGCCGCGTACCGGCGCCCCGCCTCGATCGGCGACCGCCCGTACGCGTTGTCGGCGAAGATGAAGGCCACGCGGGGCTTGCGGCTCTTGTCGGTCCACGTCTCCTTCACGTAGTTGAGGAAGATGCGGATCTGGCTCGTGTAGTCGATGCCGCCGGGGAAGTTGTACGGCGTCTGCCGGGGATCCGTCAGGTGGCCCGAGTACGAGCCGGACACGTACGGCACCTTGTCCTTCGTGATGTAGGGCCGCAGCGCCTCGGTGTCCGGCGTCCCGTACCCGAGCACGAGGAGGACCTTGTCCTCCTCCACGAACTTCTTGTAGGCCGCCACCGCCCGCGGCGGCTGGAAGCCGTACTCCACGCTGATCAGCTCGATCTTCCTGCCGTTGATGCCGCCGCGCTCGTTGAAGTACTGCACGGCGTCGATGCGGCCCTGCGCGATGTCCTTCCCCTGATCGGAGGTCGGCCCGGTGAGGTCCACCAGATTGCCGAGCTTGATGGCGGGCTGGGCGTCAGCCGGCGCCGCGCCCAGGCTCAGGACGAGCAGGCCGAGCAGGACGGACCGGACGAGCGAACCATGTCTGCGACTCATCGCACCCTCCTTGTCAGTACGAATACGGCCACAGCGTCCAGTAGCCGCGCACCCGCACCCAGATGCGCGCGAGCCCCTGCGGCTCGTACATCAGGAAGAAGATGACGGCGAGGCCAAAGACGATGTCCCGCGCCGAGGCGATGAGGCCGAACGCCTGCGGGTACACGCCGGTGAGCGACGTCGCGGTCAGCTTCAGGACCTCGGGCAGCAGGGTCATGAAGGCGGCGCCGAAGATGGAGCCGAGGATGCTGCCCATGCCGCCGATGATGATCATCGCGAGGTAGTCGATGGCCACCAGCAGCGTGAACGAGTCGACGAACAGGATGCGGGAGTGGTGGGCCATCAGGCCTCCGGCCACGCCCGCGTAGAACGAGCTGATCACGAAGGCGAGGAGCTTGTACCTGAACAGGCTCACCCCCATCACGGAGGCGGCCACGTCGCGGTCGCGGATGGCGATGAACGCCCGGCCCACCCGGGTGCGGAAGAGGTTCTTGGCGAAGAGGACCGCGGGGACGGCGAGCGCGAAGATCAGGTAGAAGACGCGGGCGTCCGAGTCCAGCGGCAGCCCGAAGACCGTCGCCGGCGGCACCATGAGCCCCAGGACCCCGTTGGTCATCCCCTCCCAGTGGATGATCACGTAGGCGGTGATGAAGTGCGCGGCCAAGGTGGCGATGGCCAGGTAGAGGCCCTTGAGCCGCAGAGAGGGAATGCCGAAGAGGAGACCGAACGCCGCCGTCAGCAGCGCCGCCAGCGGGATGGCCAGGTAGAACGGCAGGCCGGCCCTGACCTCGAGGATGCCCGTGGCGTAGGCCCCGACGGCGAGGAAGGCGGCGTGCCCGATCGAGATCTGCCCGGTGAAGCCGACCAGGATGTTCAGGCCCAGCGCCCCGATGACGGCGATGCCGATCCGGTTGAGGACGTCGAGCCAGTACGTCCTGGCGAAGGGGGGGACCAGCGCCAGCGCGACGAGGAAGATGACCAGGGCGACGATCGGGGTCGCGGTGTCGAAGATCCGCTCGTCGGACCGGTAGGTGACCCGGAACCCGCCACACCTCACGGCGTCATACCCGCTCGATCTCCATCTTGCCGAAGAAGCCATGCGGCCGCAGCATGAGGATGATCACGAGCGCCACGAAGGGCGCCACCTCCTTGACCCCGCCCCCCATGATGGGGTCGAGGTATCCGCCCGACAGGTTCTCGAGCACCCCGATCAGCACGCCGCCGATGATGGCGCCCGCCACGCTGTCGAGCCCCCCGAGGATCACCACCGGGAACACCTTCAGACCCAGCTCGGCCAGCGAGAAGTCCACCCCGCCGCGGACGCTGCCGAGGATGATCCCGCCGAGCGTCGACACCACGGTGGCGATGCACCACGACAGCGCGAAGATCCGCTTCACGCTCACGCCGAGCGACTGCGCCACCTGCTGGTTGTCGGCGGTCGCCCGCATGGCCAGCCCCGTCAGGGAGAACCGGAAGAACACGGAGAAGGCGGCCAGCAGCACCATGACGCCGGCGAAGCTCCACAGGTGCACCGGCGACACCACCAGCGGCCCCACCCGGAACGGCTCGGGGGAGAACAGCACGGGGAACGGGCGCGTGTCGCTGCCCCACGTCATGTTGAGGAACCCGCGGATCACGCTCGCGAACCCGAAGGTGACCATGATCACGGAGATGATCGGGCGCCCGATGAGCGGGCGCAGCACGCCGCGCTCGATGACGAGCCCGAGGAGGATGGCGACCACGAGCGTGAGCGGCAGCGCCACCGCCAGCGGCAGCCGCATGTCGAGGATGGTCGCCCACGAGACGTACGCCCCGAACAGCACCAGCTCGCCGGGCCCGAAGTTGACCACGCTCGAGGCCTTGAAGATGAGGACGAAGCCGAGGGCCATGAGCGAGTACACGCCACCCACGGCGATGCCCGTGATGACGAGCTGGAGCATGAAGACGATCTGCTCGCTCATCGGCCGCTC
>CAZWXA010000316.1:0-5041 GCA_964637755.1 uncultured bacterium
GGCCGGGACGCCCGTCACCGCGCCCACGCCCGGTCCGGCGCCGCCGCGGCGCTGCGGATCGCCGGGCCGCGGCAGCTCGGGCGCTGCCCGATCCATGCGGATCTGCGCGGCCCGCTCCCGCGCATAGGCGGGGGCGAGCAGCTCGGCGATCGGCACCTCGGCGATCTCGGAGTCCCCGTAGTACCGTTCGCGGTCGGCGAACGCGAGCTTGAGCGCCTCCGTCACCACGTGGATGTAGCGCGCGGAGTTGTGTCCCATCGCGCGGAGGTCGACGGTCGCGAGCATGCCGAGGGCCTGCATGAGCACGGGCCCTTGCGTCCACGCCGACTGGCCGAGGATCTCCCGCCCCGCGAACGCCATCCGCAGCGGCGGCTCGAGCCGTGCCCGGTACCCGGCCAGATCGGACGCCCGCAAGAGCCCGCCCACCCGCTCGGAGAAGCCGCCGATCGACGCCGCGATGTCGCCGCGGTAGAAGCGCTCCCGCGCGGCGGCGATGCCGGCCGCCCGGTGGCCGCGGCCCCGGGCGTCGGCCTCGACGAGCCGCCGGAGCGTGCCGGCGAGTGCCGTCTGCACGAACAGGTCGCCCACGTCCGGCACCCGACCGCCCGGGTAGAACACGGCGGTGCCGCCGGGCGGATAGAGATCGAACTGGGTCCGGGTCTCCGGGACGGCGAGCAGGCGGTGCATGTACTCGTACATCGGGAAGCCGCGCTCGGCGTAGTGCACGGCCGGTCCCAGCACCTCGCCGAGCGTCTTCGTGCCCCAGGTCTCGAGCACGGTCAGGTAGGCGTCGACGGCACCCGGCACCGTGAACGACAGGTGGGCCTCCGGCCCCGGCCCGGTCGGGATGCGATCGAGCCCGCGTCCGCGGAAGAACGCGAGCGTCGCCAGGGCCGGCGCCACTCCCTGGCCGCTCACCGCGAAGACCTCCCCTCTCCGCGCGTCGTGGACGAGCGCCACGCACTCTCCGCACAGCGTGTAGGATGCGGTCGGCTCCACCACGGCGGCGGCGAAGCCGGCGGCCACGACCGCGTCGAACGCGTTGCCACCCGAGAGCAGCATGCGCATGCCGGCCATCGACACGAGGGGATGACCCGCCGAGACGACCCCCTGGGTGCCCGAGACCAGGGGCCGCGTGGTCGCCCAGTCCGCGACGTGATGCTCCATCTCGTGGACCCGCTCGGTCGGTCTGGTCATGCGCTCTCCTGCCAGGCGGGGGCGAGGCTCAGCGTCAGTCCTCGAGGAAGGCCTGGACCAGGTGGGCGGCGGTCTCCGGCTGCTCCAGGTGGGGAGCGTGGCCGGCCCCCTTCACGACCTCGATCCGCGTCCGCGCCAGCCGGCGGGCGAACTCCTCCGCGTACACGAGCGGCACCAGCCGATCGTCCTGTCCCCAGACGAGCAGCGTGGGCGCTTCGATGCGGTGGATCCGCTTCTTCAGCCCCTTGTCGGGAATCGGCCAGATGAACTTGCCCGTCGACCCCATGGCCCAGGTCAGACGGGTCCGCGCCTGGGCCGCCGCTTCCGGATCTTCGGGGATGGAGAACAGCGCCTTCGCCGGGGGCCCCTCGGGCTCCCGGAACACGTATCCGGGGAGATCCTGGGGGGCCACCAGCATCCAGTTGGTCACCGGCGCGTCGTCCCGCCAGAGCCCGATCGGGTCGATGAGCACCAGCCGCCTTATCCGGGACGGGCGCATGGCCGCCACCTCGCACGCCACCATGGCTCCGAAGGAGTGGCCCACGAGCATCGCCTCTGGCAGCCGCAACTGGTCGAGCAACTCGTCGTAGCAGAGGATCAGGTCCCACAGGCTGTCGACGTGCTGCACCGCATCCGGCTCCCCCGGCGTCGTCCCCGGGTGTTCCGGCGCATACACCGTGAAGCTTCGGGCCAGAGCGTCCAGGAACGAACCCCACGTCAAGCCCCAGGGCCCGTGGAAGAAGACCACGGCCGGGCCCTCGCCCTTGACGTGGACCGTGAGGGGGACCCGACCCTGCCAGACCGTCACCGTCTGCTGCCGCGTTACCATCCCCTGCGCCCTCCTCGGTGGCAGGCTCGCTGGCCGCCCGGGTCTACCGCGTCGCGCCCACCGGCTGGCGCGCCTTGCGCAATCGCTCGGGCCACCAATGATTCTCCCATCCTTCCTCGTCCCAGATCTCCCTCAGGGACGGCAGGACCTCTCGGGCGAACAGGTCGATGTTCTTCAGCGTCAGCTCGTGGGGCATCGAGCCGATCTGCACCAGCACCATGAGGTTCCCCACGTGGAGCCCCTTGATCACCTCCTCGGTCAAGCGCTCTCGCACGGTGGCGGGGCTCCCGGCGATGACGTATCCCTTCTCGACGAAGTCCCGGTACCGCAGGTCTTTCGGATTCTCCGCGCGCCGCACCGGGTTCCGATTGGAGGCGAGCAAGCTCCGGTAGTCCTGGTTGCCGGGCGGGGAGAACCAGTGCGCCGGCACGTGGAGGCACTTGTGGTAGAAGTACTCCACGTGGCGCGCGTACTCCGCCTCGGCCTTCGCGTCCGTCTCGGAGACCGCCACGAGCTGGAGGAACCCGGCCCGGTACGGGTTGCGCGGGAGCCCCTTCCGCTCCACGACCTCCCAGTAGCCGTCCATCATGCTCCTGGCGGCCCTGGCCCCCGCGTAGCTCAGGAAGCAGTAGCAGACGTTCCGCTCGACGGCGAAGTCGAAGGTGCTGATGCTCCCTGACCCTGGCACCCAGATCGGCGGGTGGGGTGCCTGGATGGGCCGGGGCCACAGGTTCACCTGGCCCAGCTGAAAGTACTTCCCGTTCCACGCGAAGATCTCCCTGGCCTGCCACGCCCGGAGCACCAGCTCGAAGGCCTCCCGGTACCGCTCCCGATGCTCCATGGGCGTGATGCCATAGGCCAGGTTCACGTCCATGGGACTCCCGAGGGGCAGCCCGGCCACGAGTCGTCCCCCGCTGATGCAGTCCAGCATGGCGTACTCCTCGGCCACACGGATGGGCGGCGAGGTCGTGGGCAAGGTCATCCCCATCTGGACGATGGCCACGTCCATGCCGTCGGTCTGCCTCGCCAGCACGCTCCCCATCAAGTTGGGGCTGGGCATGAACCCGTAGGCGTTCTGGTGGTGCTCGTTGGTGCACACGCCGTCGAACCCGGCCCTGGCCGCGTAGAGGAGCTCGTCGAGGGTCCAGTTGTAGTACTGGCCCACGCGCCGGGCGTCCGCCAGCTCCCACCACGGCGGCGTCACCCACACGCTCGGGTATCGCTGCTCGAAATCCGGGGGCAGCTCACGGTGTGGCATCAGGTGGAACGCGCTGACTTTCATCTCCCGTCCTCCGGATTCTCCTTGCGGACAGCGGCTGGTCGCTCCGGCATGACACCGCGAGCGGCGGCGGAAGTCAAGTCCGCCTTTCGACCGCAGGAGCGCGGCGGGGCAGCACCGCGCTGGATCGCCTGCCGGGCGATCGGCGCACGCGTGTAAGCTCCTCCGTGGAAGGCGGTCAGGCGATGAGGTCCTCGCCCCGCGCCAGCGCGTCGGGGTGCCGGCCGACCGTGTAACGTGAAGGAGAGGGAGGTGCCCGCCATGCGTCAGATCTGGATCACGAAGGTCGGTCCGCCTGAAACCCTCGTCGTACGCGAGGCGCCGGACCCGACCCCAGGGCCCGGCCAGGTGCGGATCCGCGTCGAGGCGAGCGGCATCAACTTCGCCGACGTCATGACGCGTCAGGGGCTGTACCCCGACGCGCCGAAGATCCCGTGCGTCGTCGGCTACGAGGTGGGGGGCGCGATCGACGCCGTGGGACCGGGGGTGGCCGACTCGCGGGTCGGCCAGGCAGTGCTCGCCCTGACCCGATTCGGCGGTTACGCCGACACCGTCGTGGTGCCCGAGGCCCTCGCCCTCACGCGTCCGCCCGGAATGGCGGCGCAGGCCGCCGCCGCGATTCCCGTCAATTACCTGACCGCGTACCAGATGCTGATCGGCATGGCGGGCATCAAGCGGGGCGATCGGGTCCTGATTCATCAGGCGGCAGGAGGCGTCGGCCTCGCCGCGATCGACCTCTGCCGGATCATCGGCGTCGAGACCTATGGCACCGCCTCGGCCAGCAAGCACGAGTTCATCCGGGCCCGCGGGCTCGACCACCCGATCGACTATCGGACCCGGGATTACGAGACCGAGGTCAGGCGGCTCACCGATGGCCGCGGCGTGCACGTGATCCTCGACCCGATCGGGGGCGACTCCTGGAAGAAGGGGTTGCGCCTGCTCGCTCCGACCGGGCGCCTGGTCTGCTTCGGCCTGTCAGCGGCGAGCACAGGACAGAGGCGGTCGATTCTCCGCCTGCTGAAGACCGCGGCCGCGATCCCGTGGTTCCAGGTGAATCCGCTGTCCCTCATGAATGCCAACAAGGGTGTGCTGGGCGTCAACCTGGGCCACATGTGGGACCAGGGCGAGTTGCTCGGGGGCTGGCTCGCCCAGATCCTCACCTGGTACGGCCAGGGGAAGGTCCGCCCGCACGTCGACCGCGCCTTCAGCTTCGCCGATGCCCCGGCGGCCCACGCGTACATCCAGGACCGGAAGAATGTCGGTAAGGTCGTCCTGGTCCCCTGAGCCGGCGTTTCCACGTCTACCGACGACGACGGCACCCCCCGGGTCCAGCCCGGGAGACCGAGGACGGCGGCGCGTCAGGGCGCCCGTTCGCGCCCCTCGGTCAGCGCCAGAGCTGGGCGGACGCCAGCCGCGCGCCCTCGGCCATCGCCCCGAGCTTGGCCCAGGCGATCTCGGGCTCGACCTGGAGATTGGACCGCGCGAAGGTCGCGAAGCCGCAGTCGGTGCCGGCGATCACGCGCTCCCGACCCACCACCTCGGCGTAGCGGACGAGACGCTGCGCGACCAGTTCCGGATGCTCGATGAAGTTGGTCGTGGAGTCGAGCACGCCGGGGATGATCACCCGGTCGTCCGGCAGGCGCACCTCGCGGAATACGATCCATTCGTGCTCGTGGCGGGGGTTGGCGCCTTCGAAGGAGAGGGCCTGAGGCCGGGCCTTGATCGCGACGCCGAGA
>CAZWXA010000317.1:0-5031 GCA_964637755.1 uncultured bacterium
GCTCCATGACGAGGGACGAGATCCGCGCGAGGCTCACCGAGCAGAAGATCGATTACATCCTCGCGCAGTACGTGGACATCCACGGCACCCCGCGCTGCAAGGGGGTTCCCGCTCGCGCCCTCGACCTCTTCCTCGACGGATCTGCCGGATTCGCGGGTGCCGCCGTGTGGGGCATGGGCCAGGGCCCGCACGACCACGACATGATCGCCCTGCCGGACCTCGACTCTTACGCGGCCGTGCCCTGGGAGCCCGGGGTGGCGCGGTTCGCCTGCGACATCACCGTGGACGGCCAGCCCTGGCCGTACTGCGCGCGGACGGTGTTGCGCCGGGCGACCGACGCCCTCGCGCGCGAGGGGTACACCATGATGGTGGGGGTCGAGGCCGAGCACTTCCTCGTCACCCGCCGCCCTGACGGCACCATCGCGCCATTCGACCCCCACGCCGTCGACACGCAGGAGAAGCCGTGCTACGACTTCAAG
Source organism: uncultured bacterium (assembly GCA_964637755.1). Classification (GTDB taxonomy): domain Bacteria; phylum Methylomirabilota; class Methylomirabilia; order Rokubacteriales; family CSP1-6; genus AR9. The sequence goes on from CAZWXA010000317.1 coordinate 480, forward strand.
AGCCTGGCCGGCTCGATGGGATACCTCCGGACGCTCCTCGGCTATCTCGACACGCTCGGCTGGGAGCCGTACGCGTCCGACCACGAGGACGCCCACGCCCAGTTCGAGGTCAACTGGAAGTACGCCGACGCCCTCACCACTGCCGATCGCTACACGTTCTTCAAGATGATGACCAGCCAGGTGGCCAGGCGCTTCGGCGCCATCGCCACCCACATGCCCAAGCCGTTCGCGAAGCTCACCGGCTCCGGCTGTCACTTCCACATCTCCCTCTGGGACGCGGAGCGACGCCAGAACCTCTTCATCGATCCTCGCGACCCCCGCCGCCTGGGCCTGTCGCCGCTCGGCTACCAGTTCCTGGCCGGGGTCATGGCCCACGCCCGCGCTCTGAGCGCCATCGTCGCCCCCACCGTGAACGACTACAAGCGCCTCTCCGTGGGTGAGTTCCTGACGGGCGCCTCCTCCGGGTTCACGTGGACGCCCGCCTTCATCAGCTACGGCGACAACAACCGGACCCAGATGTTCCGGGTGCCCGAGCCGGGCCGGTTCGAGTGCCGCCTGGTCTCCGGGGCGGTGAACCCGTACCTGGGGATCGCGGGGTTCATCGCGGCCGGCCTCGACGGCATCCACCGGGCGCTCGATCCCGGCCCCCCCAGCACCGGGACGAACATGTACCGGCTCTCGCTCGACGAGGTGACGGCGCGGGGCCTCGGGGTGATTCCCCAGAGCCTGCCCCAGGCCCTCGACGCCTTCGAGGCCGACCCCGTCGTGCAGGGGGCGCTCGGGCCCGATCTCGCCCGTGAATTCCTGGCGGTCAAGCGGCAGGAGTGGGTGCGCTACCACAACACGGTCTCGCAGTGGGAGATCGACCGCTACCTCACGCTGTTCTGAGGGGGTGTGAGAATCGGCTCCCGTCCTGCGGGCAACCTCCGGCACCCAGTATCCGTGACCGGGGAGCGGCCTGCCGGACAACCGGAGGAGGTGAATCACGTGCACTTGACCCCGAAGGAGCAGGAACGGCTCATCATCTTCACCGCGGCCGAGATGGCGCGGCGGCGGAAGGCCAAGGGCCTCAAGCTCAACTACCCCGAGGCCGTCGCCTACATCAGCGACGAGATCCAGGAGAAGGCGCGCGAGGGCACCGAGATGGTCTCGGACCTGATCCAGTACGGCGCCCAGCTCCTGACCCGCGACGACGTCATGGAGGGCGTCGACGCGATGCTGACCCAACTCCAGGTGGAGGCCCTGTTCCCGGACGGCACCAAGCTCGTGACCGTCCACCAACCGATCCGGTAAGTGGGGAGGGCGACGATGGTCAGGGTCGCGAGCAAGAGAGCTGTTTCAGCCTTGGCCTGGGTCGTCACGTAGACAGGGAGGAGAGCAACGATGGCCAGGAGCGAGAACGAGGCGCGGCCGTTTGACGGCGTGGTGGTGGGATCGGCGGACGTCGGCCGCCTGGAGCTGCGGGGGGAGGAGATCGAGATCAACGCCGGGCGGCGGACCGTGGAGCTGACGGTCGCCAACACCGGCGACCGTCCGGTCCAGGTCGGCTCGCACTTCCACTTCTTCGAAGCCAACGGCGCGCTCGCCTTCGACCGCGCGCGCGCCTTTGGCCTGCATCTCGACATTCCCTCGGGCACGGCGGTGCGCTTCGAACCCGGGGAGGAGAAGAAGGTCGGGCTCACCGAGTACGCTGGCAAGCAGGTCGTCTACGGCTTCAACGGACTGACCAACGGCAGCGTGCGCGACAGCGCCCTCCGGAGCGTGGCCCTCCGGCGAGCGCGCGCCGAGGGCTTCATGTTCGACCGGGAGGCGTGACGGCATGGGACGACGGCTCACGCGCCGCGAGTACGCCGACCTCTACGGCCCGACCGCCGGCGACCGTATCCATCTCGCCGACACCGGGCTCGTGATCGAGGTCGAGAAGGACTTCAACACGTACGGCGACGAGGCCGTGTTCGGCGGTGGCAAGACCCTGCGCGACGGAATGGGCCAGGCGCCGGGGGTGACCGCCGAGGAGGGCGCGCTCGACTTCGTCATCACGAACGCCATCGTCATGGACCCGGAGCTCGGGATCGTGAAAGGCGACCTCGGGATCAAGGATGGCAAGGTCGTCGGGATCGGCAAGGCCGGGAACCCGGACGTGATGGACGTGACGCCGGGCCTGGTCGTCAGCGCGAACACGGACATCCTCTCGGTGGAGGGCATGATCGTCACGCCGGGCGGCATCGACGTCCACGTGCACTTCGACTGTGCCCAGCTCGCCTGGGAGGCGCTGTCCAACGGGATCACCACGATGATCGGCGGGGGCACCGGCCCCAAGACGGTCGGCATCGATACGCCGGGCGCGTTCAACCTCCAGCGGATGATCGACGCCTTCGAGGGCATCCCCGTCAACATGGGCCAGCTCGGGAAGGGGAACAGCTCCAAGCCCCGCGTGCTCGTCGAGCAGGCGCTGAACGGCGCCATCGGGCTCAAGCTGCACGAGGACTGGGGGACGACCCCGGCCACCATCGACACCTGCCTGCGGGTGGCCGACGAGCACGACTTCCAGGTCCAGATCCACACCGACACGCTGAACGAGGCAGGCTTCCTGGAGCGGACGCTGTCGGCGATCGCCGGCCGGACGATCCACACCTACCACACCGAGGGCGCGGGCGGCGGACACGCGCCGGACATCATCCGGGTGGCGGGAGAGCCCAACTGCCTGCCGTCGTCGACGAACCCGACGAACCCGTTCACGGTCAACACGATGGACGAGCATCTGGACATGATCATGACGTGCCACCACCTGAACCCGCTCGTCCCCGAGGACGTCGCGTTCGCCGAGTCGCGCATCCGCGCCGAGACCATCGCCGCCGAGGACGTCCTGCACGACCTCGGCGCCATCAGCATGCTCGGATCGGACTCGCAGGGCATGGGGCGGATCGGCGAGACCGTGACGCGGGTGTGGCAGCTCGCCGCCTCGATGAAGGCCCAGCGCGGGCCCCTGCCCGAGGAGACGGGGGACAACGACAACCGGCGCGTCCTGCGCTACCTGGCCAAGTACACGCTCAACCCCGCGATCACGTTCGGCATCGACCGCCACGTGGGCTCCTTCCGTCCCGGGACGCTCGCTGACGTGGTGGTCTGGCGGCCGGCGTTCTTCGGGGCCAAGCCCGAGGTGATCCTGAAGGGCGGGTTCATCGCGTGGGCCGCCATGGGCGACGCGAACGCCTCGCTGATGACCTGCCAGCCGGTCCTCTACCGCCCCCAGTACGGCGCCTTCGGCGCCAACATGCGGGCGACGTGCGTCACGTTCGTCACCCAGGCGGCCATCGACTCCGGACTCTCCCGGCGGATCCGCGGCCAGGCGCAGCTCGTGCCGGTCAAGGGGACGCGGACCCTGTCCAAGGCGCACATGGTCCGGAACAACGCCTGCCCGGAGATCCGCGTCGACCCGGAAACCTACAAGGTGTTCGTCGACGGCGAGCGCGCGACCTGCCGCCCCGCGAAGGTCCTGCCCCTCGCCCAGCGCTACTTCCTGCGGTGACGGGAGTCGCAGCACAGGCGGGCTCCCGTCGTGAGGCGCCCCGGCCGGCCGCGTTCGAGGCGCTCGGCCGTCCGCCGGACGGGGCCGGCATGTCGGGGATTCTCCGTGTTCGCCTGGCGTCCAGACGAGGTCGCACCGGCGTCGTCGATCAGTACTGGAGGATCCCGTTGCAGGTCATGCCTCCGTCGTACCAGGACGAGGACGACGAGGCGTACCTCTATCTGCTCAATCCAACCGGCGGGATCGTCCAGGGTGACCGCCTGCTGACCGAGGTGGCGGTCGAGGCCGGCGCGAGGAGCCTGCTCAGCACGCAGTCCGCCACGAAGGTCTACCGGATGGACGAAAGCTACGGCGAGGAGCTGAACCGCTACGTCCTCCGGGGCGATGCGGTCCTGGAGTCCCTTCCGGATCAGACCATCCCGTTTGCCGGCTCGCGCTTCTACCGGAGCACCACCGTCGAGCTCGACCCGGGCTCGACCCTGATCCTCACCGACCTGCTCGCGGCGGGGCGGGTTGCCCGCGGCGAACGGTTCGACTTCGACCTGCTCTTCGTGGAGCTGAACGTCGTGGTCGGGGGGACGCAGCGGCTCGTGGATCGGCTGGAGATCGCGCCGCGCGGAAACCTACCGGCGCGTCTCGGGCTCTGGGAGGGATACACGTACTACGGGTCGCTCTACGCGCACTCGCCGCGGCTGGACGCGGAGCTCGTCGCGCGGCTGGCGGAGCTGGTCGAGAGCCGCCCGGGCGTGTACGGCGGGGCCGGCCAGCCGGAGGCGGGCTGGGCCGTGGTGCGCGTGCTCGGAAGCACCGCCTGGGCCATGCGCGAGATTCTCTTCGACGCCTGGGACCTGCTCCGCCGGCCGCTGCTCGGCAAGCCCGCCCGTCCGCTCCGGAAGCTCTAGTCCGGATTATTCATGAACGGCGGCAACTGGGACCGGACGGGTGGCGCGGCGGGCGGGGCGCCCCAGGAGGCGAGCCGGGGGACCCCACACCGGGCGGGGGTGGCGAGCCGAATGGGGCTGC
>CAZWXA010000318.1:0-5025 GCA_964637755.1 uncultured bacterium
TGGGGCAGCAGCAGCTCCCCCTCCCCGCGCCCCACGTTGCCCCGGATGTAGTACGGGAAGGCGTCGTCGATCAGGTTTCCGACCTGAAGACTGTACTCGACGGCCAGGGCCCGAGAAGGCGCCAGAGACGAGACCAGGACGAGGCAGGTCAGCGCGAACGCAATCGACACTGCGTCACTATACCAAGTCTGCTGGGCGAGGACCGGCGGCGGAGGCCACCACCGGGTACTCGGGCCGGCATGCGACGGATTCGCGCCGCATGGCGGGCGGCCCCCCCTCACACTGCGGCCGCCGCCGGGCGATCGCCGGCACAGCGGCGCGCGGCCAGCACCCGCGCTGGGTCGCCGACGTCGATCCACTCGACGCCTTCCACCGCGAGGACGGCGAGGTTGTCCGTCCGGGCCGCGAGCACCTGGCGAGAGAAGTCGACCACCGGGATGCCGCAATAGAGCCGCTCGATCGCCTCGGCTTCCGCCGGCGTCTCGAAGAGAGGACAGGTCTCCGCGAAGGCGTCGAAGAGCGAGGGGACCGCTTCGTCGATCCTCGCGAGGAGGGCCGTGACCTGGCCCACGATGACGAGGCTGTTCCACAGGCCCCTGTCGACCTGGAGCGATCGGGCCAGGGCCGGTGACGGCTTCTCCACGAACCGTCGGACCTGATACAGATCGCCCGACCAGGGGCCGGAGATCGGCTGCGACGGCTCGATCCATTCGTACTCGATCTCGGGCCGATCGGGCGCGATCCCGAGCAGGACCGTGAGATCGGGGCGCTCCTCGACCACCGCTTGGCCGGCGGCAACGTGGGCCATGAAGGCGGCGGCGTCGGACACCCAGTGGTCGGAGGGCAGGATCGCCACCGTGCTCCACGGCTCCACCGTGGCGGCGCGAAGGAGGCCGTAGAGGATCGCCGGCGCCGTGCCCCGGTTCTCGGGCTGGACCACCACGAGCCGCGGATCGAGGTCGTCCACGACCGGCCGGTAGAACCGCTCATGCGGACGGGTCAGGACCAGAAAGGTGTGGTCCGGCGGGATCAGTTCGGCCGCGCGACTTCGCGTCTCTGCGAGGAGCGACTGCCGGCCGAGCACCGGGTAGAACTGCTTGGGCCGGTCGTCGCCTGCGATCTGTCGGGTGAGCGGCCGTAGCCGGGTCCCGCCGCCGCCGGCCAGGATCAGCGCGGAAAGCGCGGGCCGGCGAACGGACTCGAGCGAGCGCGGCTGGAGCCGCACCCGTCTACTCACCGCTCTGCTGGAGGAACTCGGCGACCAACCCGGCCACCCAGTCCAGGGGCGCCGTTCGCGGGCGTGTCGTTCGTTCATGCGGTTCACCTTCTGGCCGTTCGTCATTCGCCTCAACGCGCCCGTTCGCCAAGCGACCGCTCGAGATTCCGGATACCCTGCTCGAGCCACGACATGATTTGCGCGCTTTGGTCCGGCTTCCCAGCGTGCTTCTCGCTCGCTAGCAAAACCCCGAGACCGGCGCCTGTATTCCAGAGCGTGATCGATGACAGGCGTCTGGCGGTAGCCCTCGATCGTCTTCCGCGGGGGTTCCGTGAGGTGCTGCTTCTGGCCGACGTCGAGGGGCTCTCGTATCGGGAGATCGCTCAGCTGTCCGAGCTACCGATCGGGACCGTGATGTCCCGGTTGTTCCGAGCGCGCCGGCTCCTCCGGAAGGCGCTCACCTTCGGGCCCGTGTCTGCTGGATCGGGTGGACCGCGCCAGCGGATGCGGAACGGCGCCGTGGTCGGCGCCCAGGATCGGGGATTCGCGGGGGCGGCGCGTAGTTGAACGAGGGGAGCGAAGGCAGACCGCGCTCATGCAGCGCGGCGCCCGGGGCTCGTGGACGCCCGCGCCACTTGGCGGCGCCCGGGGACTCGGCTATCATGCGACCGTCATGCGGTTCCGCCGGGTGACGCTGCTGGTGGTGATCTACCTTGCCCTGGATTTCGCTAATCCGATGATGCCGGGGGCGGTCCAGCTCGTCGACGGATCGCTCGAGATGGTCGCCGGGTGTCAGGCGCGGAGCGCCGAGGACCTGGCGCCGGCAGTCACGGCGCTCCCGCGCTACCTCTCGGCCGTCGTGCCCCAGCGGGCACCCACCCTTCCGGCGGGGCGGGTCGTCTCCGCCTCTCCGCCCGCGCCAGTTTTCTTCCGCGCACCGCTCGAGCCGCGCAGCACCCCCGCGTCGTCGTCAGACGACGACTGACCGCGCGCCTGTCTCCTCTCGGCTTCTCCCCGCATTGGCCGGAGTGTGTCTCCTGTCCGGGAAGAGGAGGGCATGGGTGTGCGGATCAAGGAAGGCTACGAGGGTATCGTGTTGGCGGGCGCCATGCTCGTGGTCGCGCTGGTGTTGGTGGTCGCGGCCAAGCTGGTCTTCGGCTGAGACACGGCGCCGAGGTGAACCGGAAGCGCGACCAGGGGTTGAAGGAGGGCACGGTGATGGCAAAGGTGGGCCGGGTCGTCACGATCCCCACCGGTGACGAGGCCGGATGAACGCGCCGCGCTGGGCGATGGGGCTCGCCGTCGCCCTCGTCGTCTCGCCGGCGTGGGCCGCCACCGGGGGCGAAGGCGGCCGGGTCGGGCTGACGCTCTTCGCTGTCGCCCTGCTCGTGACATCGGCGAAGATCGGCGGTCTCGTGGTCGAGCGCTGGGGACAGCCGGCGGTGCTCGGGGAGCTGCTGGTGGGCATCGGCCTCGGCAACCTCTTGCCGCTCGTCGTCGGCGGTCACGGCGTCGACCTCGTCCGTGCCGATCCCACCCTGCGCTTCCTGGCCGAGGTGGGCGTGCTCCTGCTGCTCTTCGATGTTGGGCTGGAGTCCGACCTGCGCGCCCTCATCCGGGTGGGCCCCTCAGCGCTCCTGGTCGCCGTGCTCGGCGTCGTGGCGCCAGTGGTGCTCGGCTGGGGCGTCACGGCATGGCTGCTGCCGGAGAGTCCGCTGCTGGTCCACCTCTTCATCGGGGCCACGCTCGCGGCCACCAGCGTCGGCATCACGGCCCGGGTGCTGCGCGATCTCGGGGCCGTCCAGAGCCGAGAGGGCCAGACGATCCTCGGCGCCGCGGTGATCGACGACGTCCTGGGCCTCGTCATCCTGGCGGTCATCGCCGGGGCGATCTCGGCGGCCGCCGGGCAGGGCCCGCCCCTGTCGGCGGGCGGGATTGCGCTGATCGTGCTGTGGGCCGTGCTGTTCCTCGCGGCGAGCGCCGGTATCGGCCACGTCCTGTCGGGGCCCCTCGTGCGACTGCTCGCGCGGCTGGGCCATCCCGAGCTCCTCCTCGTGGTCGGCGTGTCGTTGTGCTTCACGCTGGCGTTCGTGGCGGAGGCGATCGGCCTGGCCGCGATCGTCGGGGCCTTCGCCGCCGGGTTCGTCATCGACCCCTACGGCGAGGGGGTGCGCACCGGAGAGGAAACGGCGACCCTCAGCGAGCTCTTGCATCCGATCGCCGCCGTGTTCGTGCCCCTGTTCTTCGTGCTCATGGGGGTGCAGGTCGAGCTGGGGAGCCTCGCCGCGCCGTCGTCCCTGTGGCTGGGCGCGGCCCTGGTCGTGGCGGCCATCGCGGGCAAGCTCGCGTGCGCGCTCGGGGTGGTCGACCGGCGAGTGGACCGCCTGACGGTCGCCGTCGGGATGATTCCGCGCGGGGAGGTGGGCTTGATCTTCGCGGGGATCGGCACGACCCTGATGCTCGATGGCCGGCCCGTGCTGTCCGAGGCCGTATTCGCCGCGGTGGTGGTGATGGTCCTCGTCACGACCCTGGTCGCGCCCCCGGGCCTCCGGTGGTGCTTGCGCCGGCCGCGAGGCCGGGGGCCGGCCAAGGCGGTGAGCGCGTAGAGGGCGAAGACATCGGGTTCCGTCACTTCGACTGCTTCGTGTAGAGCTGAACGAGACCCAGGATGTCCTGCCAGACAAGACGGCCGATCGGCCCGGAGCTGTACTGCGAGACGACGATCGTCTTGTCGGGCTTCACCACGAAGCCGGTGCCCTGCAGGATGTGCCGCCGCTCCTCGTAGAACGTCCCCAGTACCGCCGCCGTCTCCTTCATCGGTAGCCCGTATCCGACCGGGAACGTCAGGGAATGCTCACGCACGGTCTCCTGGGCCTTCTCCAGGGGGTCGGTGGAGGCGGCTACGACAGTAATGCCCGCCTCGTGAAGCCGCGGCAGCGCCCTCTCGAAAGCAGCCAACTGCTGCTTGCAGTAGGGTCACCAATGTGCACGGTAGACAAGGAAAACGCCCCACCCCTCTCCGAACTCGTCCGGGACCGTCAGGTGCCCGTGCGCGACGGTGTCGAAGGTGACCGTCGGAAGTCGGTCCCCACTGTCGAGAATCAAGCTCCCTGCCCTTGCCATCGCCGAACCCTCCGGGCGCCGTTCGCGTCGGAAACGCGGCGCTGTCTTTCAGATGGGCCGTGAGCCCCGTGCGATTCCTACCCGCCAGAGCACGGGCGGGCCGACGCAGCAGCCGATCCCGATGAGGCCCGCGAGGCTCCCGAGCACGAGCCCGCTGCGATCGGCGAACGCCCTCACGCGTCCGGAACCCACGGCTCGCACGTCACGCGCCAGTCATAGGGGCGCCACGACAGGGCTGCCTCGCCACGCTCGGAGAGGACTTGGCGGACGGCGCCATCGGCCAAATACCGGCAGAGGAAACCGACGAGCCCGCCGGGACCGTCGGCGAAGTCGGATCGAAACCACCCGAAGATCGGCCAGGCGCGGACGACGCTGCCCTCGAGAGTCACCTCGCGATCGACCCGGCGACGGGCGACTTACTGGCAGGCAGCGAAGTTGGAACCGGCGATGGGGTTGTACGCCCCTGCACAGTTCGCCTTCGCGGCACACGGGTTTTTGGCCGCGCATGGGTTCTTGGCCGCACACGGGTTCTTGGCGGCGCACGGGTTGGCGGCGTGCTCCGCCACCTCCTGCTGGCCGGAGGCGGGGTGGTGGCCGGGGCCGCCCGTGGTCGTAGTCGGGCGAGTGGGCAGGCGAATGGTCGACGGCTGCGACAAGGCCGGGCTCTGCATGGCGCTCACCAGCAT
>CAZWXA010000319.1:0-5014 GCA_964637755.1 uncultured bacterium
ATCAGCGCCTCGAGACCGCCGCCATGAGAACCTGACCCCCTTTCACGGGAACCCCGGTCCGGCAATCCTGTCCACGGACGCGTGGCGATTCGCGCGTCCTGCGGCCCGGGGCCGGGTTCCCGTCCCGCGCGCGCAACATCTCGCCCGGTGGGCCCTTCCGCTGCGCGCGGCGGACAGCCCGCGCGTCGCGCCTGACCCTCGGAGCACGGCTTGCCGGATCGAGGGCGAAGTCCCCGGGGAATGGTATCAGATGTCGGCACGACCCTCGCTGACACGCGGTGCGGCCACGACGCGTTGCAGATGATGTATCCTCGTGGCGGCTGCGCTCGTGCCCGAGCCCGAGCACACCGATCCTGATCGGCGGGAGGAACGATGATCTACGAGTACCGCGCCTACTACGTGATGCCCGGCCGCATGCCCGACATGCAGCGTCGGTTCGCCGACGTGACCATGCGATTGTTCAAGAAGCACGGCATCGAGATCGTCGGGTTCTGGGAGCCCGTGATCGGCGAATCGAACGAGCTGGTCTACATCTGCGCCTACCCGGACCTGGCTGCCCGAGAGCGGGCGTGGAGCGCCTTCATGGCCGATCCCGAGTGGCAGGCGGCCAAGAAGGCGACCGAGGCCAACGGCCCGCTGGTCGAGCGGGTCGTGAACAAGATCTGGCGGCCGACCACGTTCTCGCCGATCCAGTAGTCCCATTGTCGTCGCTCCCCGTGGAGCCATCGGCCCGGGTAGGGTGATGATCGCGGGAGGGGGGAGGCTGGAACACCGGTGAGCACGCCCGACCGTGCGACCACCGTGGCCGTCGCGGATATCGCGGCGGTGATCGAGCGGTTGGCTGCCGATCTGGCGCTCGCCGAGGAGCCGTCACGGTTCGTCGCCGAGCTCCAGGCGGAGGTCGAGCGTGAGTGACTGGACGATCGCCTCGCTCGCCTCGGCCATCGCTGCCCGGGGCATCTCGCCCGTCGGGATCACGCAGGAGTGCCTCGCCCGCGTCGAGCGGCTCGATCCGAAGCTCCGCGCTTTCATCACCGTGGACGCCGAGGGCGCGCTCCGCGACGCGAGAGCCCTCGAGGGGGAGCTGGCGGCCGGGCGCTCGCGAGGTCCATTGCACGGCGTGCCGATGGCCTGGAAGGACCTCTGCCACGTGCCCGGGTTGCCGACCTCCTGCGGCACGAGGGACCTCCAGTACTTCAACGACGAGCGCGAGTGCGCGGCGGTGAGCCGCCTCCGCCGCGCGGGCGCGGTCGGCCTCGGCAAGCTCAACATGGTCGAGCTGGCCCTCGGTCCCTTCGGCGACAACCCGCACCACGGCGACGCCCAGAACCCCTGGCGTCCGGGCCACTCGGCGGGCGGATCGTCGAGCGGCTCGGGAGTGGCGGTCGCCGCGGGGCTCGCGCTCGGCGCCGTCGGTTCCGATACGGGCGGGTCGATCCGCCTGCCCGCGGCCTGTTGCGGGATCGTCGGGCTGAAGCCCACCTATGGACGGGTGAGCCGGTCGGGCGCGATGGCGCTCTCCTGGTCCCTCGATCACCTCGGGCCGATGACCCGGACCGTGCTGGACGCGGCGCTGATGCTCGGCGCCATGGCGGGCCACGACCCAGCCGACGCGACGTCGAGCCGGCGCGCGGTGCCCGACTACGCGAGGGCGCTCGGGCAGGGGATCGCGGGGCTGCGCGTCGGCCTCCCCGAGAACTACTACTTCGACGGCGTGAACGCCGAGATGGCCGCAGCGGTTCGCGAGGCGGCGCGCGTCATCGAGAGCCTCCACGCCACGGTGACCCCGCTGCGCCTGCCCGACCCGCAGCCCGTCTGCGATGTGTCCAACGTCATCATCTGGTGCGAGAGCACGGCGGTCCACGCGCGCGCCGTCCGGGAGCGACCCCAGGAGCTGGGACGGGTGGCGCGCGCCCGCCTGGACTTCGGCTTCCACGTCTCCGCGTACGACTACCTGCAGGCCACCCGGATCCGCGCCCGGCTCACGCGCGAGTTCATCCGCGAAGTCTTCGCCCAGGCCGACGTGCTCGTCGCGCCCGTGATCCCGGAGCCCGCGCCCGCGCTCGAGGCCGCGATGACCGGCCAGATCGGCGAGGTGATCGCGCGGATGGGCCGCTTCTCCCGGCTCACGCGTCCCTTCAACGGCCTGGGCCTGCCCGCCCTCTCCGTCCCGTGCGGTTTCTCCCGGGACGGTCTCCCGCAGGCACTCCAGATCGTGGGCCGCCCGTTCGACGAGGCCACGGTCCTGCGCGCGGGCCACGCGTACGAGCAGGCGGCGGGGTGGTGGACACGCACGCCCGCGATCTGACCGTCCCGCCTGGCGCGTCGACCGGCGGTGACGCGTTCTGGGATCGTTACCTTCGTCACTACGACGTGCTCACCCGCGCGGCTCCCTACCGCGAGGTCGTCGACCGCGTCGCCTCCCTCTGTGATCCCGGCCCCGGCGCCGTCATCCTCGATGCCGGGGCCGGGACCGGAAACCTCGTCGCGGCGCTCCGGAGAGGCGGCGCCGGCGTGGTGGCGCTCGACACGAACGAGCCGAGTCTGCGCCGCGCGCGGAGCAAGGCCCCCGGCTCGTGGTGCGTCCGCGCGACGCTCGAGGCCACGCTCCCGTTCAAGGACGAGAGCTTCGATGCTGTAGCGACGGTGAACGTTCTGTACACGCTCTCGGAGGCCGGCCGGGCGCGCTGCCTGGCCGAGTTCCGGCGCGTCGTGAAGCGCGCCGGCCGTCTGGTCCTCGCGACCCCCGTCGAGGGCGCGAGTCCCGTCCGCGTCTATCTCGAGGCCGTGCGGCGATTGCTGGTGGACGAGGGACCGATGAGGGGTGCGGCACGGGTCGCACGGTTCCTTCCGGAGGCCGCGCTCATCCTCGCCTACAACGCCCGGATCACCCGCCGCGAGCGCCGGGGCGCCTACCACTTCTTCCGGAAGGACGAGCTCGCCGCCGCCGTGGAGGCGGCGGGATTTCGCGTGGAAGGGCTGGAGCGCACCTACGCCGACCAGGCGTGGCTCTGCTGGGCGCGCTCGGCCTCCTGAGCGGACGAGAGCGTGGACTCCGTGGGTGACACCCGCACGGCCCGAGAGCTGATCTGGACTCCGATCCGCATCGGGGCGATCACGGTCAAGAACCGGCTCGTCATGGCCTCGACCACGTCCGCCCTCGGCCAGGACGGCTTCGTCTCGGACCGGAACCTCGCGTACTACGCGCGGCGGGCGCGCGGCGGTGTCGGGACGATCATCACCGAGGCGCTGCACGTCCACCCGGCCTCCAACATCGGCTACAACAACCTGCAGGCGCATTCGGATGCCCACGTCCCGGGGCTGGCGCGGCTGGCCCGGGCCATCAAGGACGGCGGCGCCGCGGCGATCGCGCAGATCCTGCACGTCGGGCGCCAGTGGCACAGCCACAATTCACGCCAGGCCCCCCTGAGCCCGTCACCGATCTCGAGCTTCCCCGTCTTCCTCGAGCATCCCCACGAGCTGACGGTGGAGGAGATCGCGGAGATCGTCCGGGCATTCGGCGCCGCCGCGCGCCGCGTCCGCGAGGCCGGTTTCGACGGCGTCGAGATCCACGGCGCCCACGGCTTCCTGATCCAGCAGTTCATCTCCGGCTGGTCCAACAAGCGCCAGGACGAGTACGGTGGGAGCCTCCAGAACCGCCTGCGCTTCGCCCTCGAAGTGATGGCGGCGGTCCGCGCGAGCGCCGGCGACGACTTCGTGGTGGGCCTGAAGTTCAGCGCGGAGGAAGGCGTCCCCGGCGGGCTCACGCTCGACGAGACGCTCGAGATCGTCCCGCTCCTGGAGCGCACGGGCCGGCTCGATTACTTCCTGGTCAGCATGGGCGGCTTCGGCAACATCGAGTTCATCCATCCGACGACGCACTACGGGCTCAGCCCCTTCATCCACTGCGCGGCGGCGGTGAAGAAGGTCTCGACGCTCCCGATCATCGCGGTCGGCAAGATCAAGTTCCTCCTCGAGGAGGTGCTCCGGGAGGGGAAGGCCGATCTCGTCGCCATGGCGCGGCCGCTCATCTGCGATCCCGACCTCCCCGTGAAGATCCTGGAGGAGCGGCAGGAGGACATCCGCTCCTGCCTCTCCTGCAACGAGTGCCACGGACGGATCTGGTTCAATCACCGGATCGGCTGCGCCTTCAACCCGGAGGCGGGCCACGAGACCGACGGCGAGGTGACACGGGCGGCTGTGCGGAAGCGCGTCGTGGTCGTGGGCGGCGGGCCGGCCGGGTGCGAGGCCGCCCGCGTGGCGGCCCTGCGCGGCCACGACGTGATCCTCCTCGAGCGCGGGACGAGCCTCGGCGGCCGCATCACGATCGCGGCCTCCCTGCCCGAGCGCGACGACTTCCAGGCGGTCCCCCTCTTCTACACGCTGCAACTGGAGAAGCTCGGCGTCGACGTCCGGCTGAAGATCGACGCGACGCCCGAGACCGTCCTCGCCCTGGCGCCGGACGCGGTCGTCGTCGCGACGGGGACGCGCTCCTGGCTTCCCGAGATCCCGGGCGCGACCGAGCCCTGGGTCTGGCAGATGGAGCAGGTGATCCGGAAGGCGCCCGACCTGGGGCGGCGCGCCGTCGTCCTCGATTACGACCACCACGTCGCCCCGATGGCCGTGGCCGACCTGCTCGCGAGCAAGAGCGTCGAGGTCGAGCTGGTGACGCCGCTGCCCATGATGGGCGCCGAGGTCGAGATCAACACGCAGAACGTCTACTACCGCCGACTCGCCGAGCACGGCGTCCGCGTGCACACGAACCAGGTACCGGTCGCCATCGAGCCCCGGCGGGTGCTCGTGGAGAACCGCTTCTCCGGGCGGCGATCCGAGATCGCAGACGTCGACGCCGTCGTGGTCTGCTCGCCCGGGGCGGCCGACGATTCCATCGCCCGCGCGCTGCGCGGACGCGTCAAGGAGCTGGTCGTGGTGGGCGATGCCTACGCGCCTCGCCGACTCCTGGCCGGCATCTACGACGCGTACAAGGCCGCCAGGGCCCTCTGACTCTCTCCCC
>CAZWXA010000320.1:0-5005 GCA_964637755.1 uncultured bacterium
ACGTAGCGTCCCTCCGGCGAGAGCTCGAAGATCTGGAGACTGCGCTCATCCGGGTCGACGATCCAGTAGTGGCGAACTCCGAATGCCGCGTACTCGTCGAGCTTCTCGACACGATCGCGGCGGCCATCGCGAGGGCCGAGGGAGACGACCTCGACGATGATGTCCGGCGGCACCCTCACCAGTCCCCGGGCGGGAGGCACGCGCCCCCCGGGAAGGAACACGGAGAGATCCGGTTTCCGGCCGCGACGTGGCGAGACGGCGAACTTCGCGTCAGAGCCTCCAACAAAGCCGCCGCGGCCCGCGAGCCACGCTCGAAACTGCGCGCCAAACCAGAGGACGACCACTCCGTGGAGATAGTCGGTCATCTCCTCCTGCACGAGCTGGCCGTCGATCCACTCGCCGGGTTCGTCTTCCGGGAGGGCGGCCCACTCCGTCATCGCGAGCGGCCGCGAGCCCGTCATCTCGGCGGGATGTCGTCGTTCCATGCGAGGATCATACGGCAGCTCAAGGGTCAGGATGGCGTCGTGCTCGATCCGCATCGTCCTCGTCCCGTCGCCTTACTGCTGGCGGGTCACCGAGAGCGTCACCTGCGGCACCTCCCCCTCGGTATCGCCCTTGAAGCTGCCGCGCTGCGGCGCGGCGTCGCGGGAGTCGCGGCCGACGGCCACGGTGACGAAGGTGTCGTTCGCGACGAGGCGATGCACGGGGTCGAAGCCGCGCCAGCCCGCGCCCGGGATGAGCACCTCGGCCCACGCGTGCGGCGTCTGGGCCGGGAGCGCGTCGCCCTCGGCGTAGCCGGGATCCAGGTACCCCATCGCGTACCGGGCGAGGAGGCGCCACGACCGGACCAGGGCGATCAGGAGGTGGGCAAAGTCCTGGCACACCCCGGCGCGCGCGGCCAGCGCGTGCTCGAGGGGCGAGTGGACCTGGGTCACGCCGGCCCGGTACACCAGGGCGGCCCCGATGCACTCCATGGCCGCCTTCACGGCGTCGAGCACGGATCGGTCCGGGTCCCAGGCGGGCAGCGCCAGATCGTGCCGGATACTGGCCAGGTCCGGCGTCGCGACGCTCCGGTGGAGCAGGTAGTCCCAGAGCCGCGGCTCGGACCGCAGCGCGGCGACGATCCACTCCCGCTCCTCGCGCACCGGCACGGGCGCGTAGTCGAACGGATTCGCGAGGAGCGTCTCCACCTCCGCGCGCACGCGGGTCGTGAGGCGCTGATGGGGCGCGGTCACGCCGAAGTGGTGGACCCGGTTGCCGAAGCCGTCGACGTACGTGTACAGCTCGGCCGGGGGCTCGATCTCGATCCGCAGGCCGTGGGCGCGCTGGGAGGCCGTGTCCGGCGGCGCGAGTCGCAGCTCGCACTGGTGCTCGCGCACCGGGTGGGAGAACTCGAGCCGGGTCTCGTGCTCGATCACGTACCGCATCAGCGGACCCGGGGGTCGCCCACGTCAGACCGCCCCCGCATGGGCCTCGAAGTAGTCGGCGGCCAGGGCCGTGTTGAGGCGGGACACCTCCTCCTCGAAGCCCTGCAGGAACTCGTGGACGCCCTGCGCGAAGACCGTCTCCGCCGAGTTGTGATCGAGGAGATCCCGGAGCCGGCGCACGGCCTCGACCGAGGGACCGTCCGGCGCCCCGGCCCCGATCGTCCCCAGGGCCTCCTCGATGCGCTGCACCGAGAATCTGAGCGACCGGGGGAAGTTCTCCTCGAAGAGGACGAACTCGGCCACGTCGCGGGGGCGGAGCCCCGCCTGGTACTGGCGGCGATAGGCCTCGAACCCCGAGAGCGACTTCAGGAGGGCCGCCCACTGGTAGTAGTCCAGCGGCGAGCCCACCATCGACGCCTCCGGCAGGAGCAGGTGGTACTTCACGTCGAGGATGCGGGCCGTCATGTCCGCGCGCTCGACGAAGGTGCCGAGCTGGTAGAAGCCGAACGCCTCCCCGCGGACCATGGTGCTGACGGTCAGCCCGTGGAAGCGCGCGACCTCGTTGCGCACCGAGGCATAAAAGGCCGCGGCGCGCTCGGGCACGAGAGGCTCCTTGAGGTGCAGGTCGACGCCGAGCCAGAGGTCGTTCACGGCCTGCCACATCTCCTTGGAGATGCGGTCGCGCACGACGCGCGCGTTCTCGCGCGCCAGGCGGAGGCTCGAGTGGATGGCGTTGGGGTTCGAGCGCTCCTGGCTGAGGAAGCGGATGACCCGGGCCGCGCTGATCTCGCCCGCTCCGTAGCGCTGCTCGAACGCCTCCTCGCTCCCGCTGATGCTGAGGAGCGGCCGCCACTGGGCCGCCCGCGACAGGTGGTCCTGCGTCTCCACCAGGTGCAGGAGGTTGATCTCGATGAGGCGGGCCGTGTTGTCGACCCGCTCGAGGCAACGCGACATCCAGTAGAGCGAGTCGGCGATGCGGCTCAGCATGCGCGGGGCCTACTCCGCCAGCACCCAGGTGTCCTTGCTGCCGCCGCCCTGGGAGGAGTTCACCACGAGCGACCCCTTGGTGAGCGCCACCCGGGTCAGCCCTCCCGGCACCACCTCGATCTCCTCGCCGGAGATGACGAACGGCCGCAGGTCGATGTGGCGCGACTCCAGCTCCCCGTCGACGTAGCAGACGTGCCGGGAGAGCGGCACCACGGGCTGGGCGATGTAGTTGCGGGGGTCCGCCTCGATGCGGGCGGCGTACTCCTTGCGCTGGGCGGCGGTGGACGACGGCCCCATCAGCATGCCGTAGCCGCCGGACTCGCTGACCATCTTGACGACCATGCGCTCGAGATTGTCGAGCACGTGGGCGCGCTCGTCGGGGCGGGTCATCAGGTAGGTCGGCACGTTGTCGAGCAGCGGCGGCTCGCCGAGGTAGTAGCGGATGATGTCCGGCACGAACGGGTAGACGGCCTTGTCGTCGGCGATGCCGGTGCCCGGCGCGTTCACGATGGCGACGTTGCCGGCGCGCCAGGCGTTCACCACCCCGGCCACGCCGACCAGCGAGTCCGGGCGGAAGGCCAGGGGATCGAGGAAGGCGTCGTCGATGCGGCGGTAGATCACGTCCACCCGGCGGAGACCGCGGGTGGTCTTCAGGTGCACCACGTTGTTCTTCACCACCAGGTCCCGTCCCTCGGCCAGCTCGACCCCCATCTCCTTGGCGAGGAACGTGTGCTCGAAGTAGGCCGAGTTGTAGATGCCCGGGGTGAGCACGACCACCTCGGCCTCGCCCCGGCCCCGCGGCGACACGTGGCGCAGCGCCTGGAGCAGGAGCGCGGGGTAGTGGTCGACCCGCCGCACCTGGTAGGTCTCGAAGAACTCCGGCAGGATGCGGCGTCCGACCATCCGGTTCTCGATCATGTAGGACACGCCCGACGGGGTGCGCAGGTTGTCCTCGAGGACGAGGTAGCGCCCGTGCTCGTCGCGGATCAGGTCGATCCCGCCCACGTGCGTGTAGATGCCGTGCGGTGGGTCCACGTCGAGGATCTCCCGCCGGAAGTCCTTCCCCTGGTAGATCAACTCCGCCGGGAGCAGGCCGTCCTTCAGGATGCGCTGCTCGTGATAGATGTCCCCGAGGAACAGGTTGAGCGCGCGGACCCGCTGCTTCAGCCCCGCCTCGATCGGCGCCCACTCCACCGCGGGAATGATGCGGGGGACGATGTCGAGGGGCCACACCCGCTCGATGCCCGCGTCGGTGTCGCCGTACACGGTGAAGGTGACGCCCTCGGTGTGCAGCGCCAGGTGGGCCTCGTGGGCCTTCTCGGCCAGCGCGCTCTGGCCCGTCCGGCGGATGTGCTCCCAGAGGGGTCGGTAGTGCTCGCGCGGCTCGAAGTCGTCCCGGTAGAACTCGTGGTACGGCATTCGCCCGAGGGGGTGATCGTCGACCGGCCGGCGGATCATGTCATACGGGACCTTCGTAGAGGCGGTACGTCTTGTACGGCGTGCCGCCGAACGCCCGGGCCAGACGCTGCACGGGCAGGTTGTCGTCGAGCATCCAGGACACCTCGGAGCCCACGAACCCGGCGCGCAGCATGGCGCGGAGGCATCGCGCGAAGAGGGCCGCGTCGAGGCCGCGGAGCCGGTGCGTTCGCTTGATGCCGAGCGCAACCACCCGGACGAGCCGCGGCTTCCGGAGCCCCATGAGGTAGGGCAGGGCCAGCAGGAGGCGGGGGCTCACGAGTCGGCCGCGCAGCCGCCCGAGGGCCTCGTGGTGGTCGGGCAGTGCGATGATGAAGGCCACCGGCTCCTCCGGCGTCTCGGCGAGGAGCACCAGCTCCTCCTCCAGCAACGGCGTGAGTCGCTGCGCCATGAAGTCCACCTCGGCGGCCGTCATGGGCACATGTCCCCAGTTGTCGTCCCAGGCGGCGTTGTACACCTCCTGGATCTTGGCGAGGTCCTGCTCGAGCGTGCGCTTGCGAACGGCGCGGACGGTCAGGCCCGGCACGCGCCCGAGAGCCCTCGCGGCCAGCCGCTCGATCCGGTCGAGCCGCGAGCCGTCGAGCGCAACGTAGAAGGCGAGCAGGTCCTTGCACCGCACGAGCCCGGCATCCTCACAGAGCCGCCCGTAGTACGGGGGGTTGTAGGTCATCATGAACACGGGCGGCGTGTCGAAGCCCTCGACGAGGAGGCCGCACTCCTCGTTGATCGACGGGTTCATGGGGCCCAGCAGCCGTGTCATGCCGAGAGCGCCCGCCCACGCGCGCGCGGCGCCGAAGAGGAGCCGGCTCACCGCGGGATCGTCGATCGATTCGAAGAAGCCGAAGAACGCGGTGGCTTCGCCGTGCCGCGCGTTGTGGTGCTCGTCCACGATGGCGGCGATCCGGCCGACGTCGCGGCCGTCCCGGACCGCCACCCAGAGCGCCATGCGGGCATGGGTCAGGAACGGGTTCGCATCGCCCAGGACCAGCTTCCGGTCGCTCAGGATGGGCGCGACCCAGTGCGGGTCGTCGCGGTAGATGGCGTAGGGGACGCGGAGGAACCTCCCCAGGCCCGCCCGGTCGCGCACGAGCTCTACGAGGCGAAGCTCGGCCTGC
>CAZWXA010000321.1:0-5004 GCA_964637755.1 uncultured bacterium
TCCAGGTTGGTCACGGGTCACGGCCCGTCGCCACCCAGCGGATCTTCAGCCAGGGCGACTTCCAGCAGACGGAGAACCCGCTCGACCTCGTCGTCGAGGGCGACGGCTTCTTCCAGGTGCTGAGACCCGACGGGTCGACCGGGTACACGCGGTCCGGAGCCTTCAAGCGGGACGGGACCGGACGGGTCGTCACCTCCGACGGCTTCGTCCTCCAGCCCGCGCTCGTCATCCCCCCGGACGCCTCGAACATCACGATCTCGGCCGAGGGAACGGTGTCGGTGAACCTGGCCGGCGCCACGACGCCCCAGCAGATCGGGACGGTCCAGCTGACCCGCTTCGCCAACCCGGCCGGGCTGTCGAGCGCAGGCCGGAACATCTTCCTCACGACACCGGCCTCCGGCGATCCGGTGACGGGGAATCCCGGCGAGCAGGGCATGGGCACGCTCACTCAGGGGTTCCTCGAGCTCGCCAACGTCAAGGTCGTCGAGGAGATGGTCGGCATGATCACGAGCCAGCGCGCGTACGAGGCCAACTCGAAGGCGATCCAGACCGCCGACGACATGCTGCAGATCTCCAACAACCTGAGACGGTGAGGCCATGCGGACGGGCCTCGTCAGGCACCCGGGTGGCCTCCTGCTCGCCCTCTCACTGCTCGTCGCGGCCCAGGGACTGGTCCCGGCGCCGCTCTGGGCGGGCGTCGTGCTGCGTATCCCGCGCGAGGTGATCGCGCAGCGGGACGACCTCGTGCTGTCCGATCTCGGCGCGGTCGAGGGGGATCCGGCGCTCGCCGAACGCCTCCGGTCGATCCGGCTCGGGCCGGCGCCGACGGTGGGCAACAGCTATCTGCTCGACCCCGAGTTCCTTCGGGCCAGGCTCAGGCAAGGCAACATCGATCCGGCCCGGGTGCAGATCGTCGCACCCGACCGGATCGTCGTGACCCGCGCGATCCAGGTCGTGCCGGGGTCGGCGCTCGTCGAGGCTGCCGGCCGCCAGACCTTGCAGCGGCTCGAAACGCTCGACCCGCGCGGTGGTCCGTACGTCTTGACGCCGCTCAGCCGGCCTGCCGATCTTCGCGTCCCCACGGGGACCGTGGACCTTCCCGCGCGGCTCGATGCGCTGTCTCCACCCTACCTGTTCGTGGCGGCGACAGTGACCGTGAAGGTCGACGGCCGCGGCTATCAGACGGTGCCGCTCACGTTCCGCGTCGGTCGCTCGCAGCAGGTCGTGGTGGCGAGCCACGCGATCGAGCCCCGCACCGTGCTTCGTGCCGCCGACTTCTCCCAGGAGGCGCGGTCGTCCGCCGAGGTGCCGCCCGGCGCGCTCGCGACGGTCGCCGAACCCCAGGACCTCGAGGCCGTCCGCTCGATCAGGCCCGGCGAGATCGTCACCGACCGGCACGTCCGCCCGAAGCTGATCGTGCGCCGGGGCGAGACGGTCACGATGCTGGTCGAGGGGAGCGGCTTCCGCATCACGGCGCCCGGGCTGGCCGCGGAGGACGCGCGGCGCGGCGACGTCGTCCGCCTGGTCAATCCCGCCTCGAAGCGCGAGGTGCTGGGCCGGGTCGAGGCGCCGGGCGTCGTACGTGTCGGCCAGGCGGCGAGGGGCGGCCAGTGAGGACGGTGCTCCTCGGGCTGCTGGTCCTGGGTGCCCCGGCGCTTGCGTCGGGCCAGTCGCTCTGGCGCGAGGGCGCCCCGGGCGCGAGCCTCTTCGCCGACCATCGGGCGCGGGGTGTCAACGACCTCGTGACGGTGCTCGTCGTTGAGCAGTCGTCGTCGTCCCGCTCCGCCCAGACGACGACCTCGAAGGACACGAGCCGGACCGCGGGCGTGACGAAGTTCCCGACGCTGTTCGACCCCGCCGCCAGGCAGATCCGCGAGCTGACCGATGCCGTCACCGGGCACAAGGTCCCGAGCGAGCTTGCCCAGGATGCGCTCACGCTCGAGCTCTCGGGCAAGGCGTCCCACCAGGGGAAGGGGGAGATCGACCGGACGGACAAGGTGTCCGGGCAGGTCGCGGCGCGGGTCGTCAAGGTGCTCGACAACGGCACGCTCGTCATCGAGGGGCGCCGGGCGATCCTCGTCAACAACGAGACCCAGGTGATCACGATCAGCGGGATCGTCCGACCCCAGGACATCACCGGCGCCAACACCGTGCTGTCGAGCCAGATCGCGGACGCGGAGATCCGGATGGTCGGCCGCGGCGTGCTGGCCGATACCCAGCGTCCGGGGTTCCTCTTCCGCTTCCTCGACTGGCTCCGGATCTTCTGATGCAGGCCGCCGAGAACAGCCCATCTGCGCGGCAGTTCGAGCCGAGCGGCGCCGGCGAGACCGCCGCGAGGCGAGGCCCGAGTCGATCGGCTCGGTCGCTCCTCCCTGCGGCGTACAGGCGTACGGCTCGGTCGTCGCAATCCACTCAGGTCTCACCTCGGGTCCGCCTCGGCTCCACCTGCGGCCGCCTTGCATCTGGATCGGCGGCCTGCGGGATCATTCCGGGATCGTCATCGTGAGCAGACGCCGGGGCAGAGGGAACAGGGGGATGGCGCGGTCTGGAGGACGCGCGGGTGTTCGAGCCGTCGTGCTGCTCGCGGTGGTCGCGCTGTCGAGCGGGGCGGCGGCGGAAGTGCGCGTGAAGGACATCGCGCGTGTGCAGGGCGTGCGGGACAACAGCCTCTACGGGTACGGGCTCGTCGTCGGTCTGAACGGGACGGGGGACAAGTCCAGGACCAGCCCGTTCACGCCGCAGGCGGTGGCGAGCATGCTCCAGCGGCTCGGGATCGCGGTCCCGGTCGAGCGGCTCGACGGCAAGAACGTCGCTGCGGTGATGGTGACGGCGAAGCTGCCGCCCTTCGCGAGGCCGGGCGCGACCCTCGACTCCACGGTCTCCTCCCTCGGCGACGCCACCACCCTCCAGGGAGGGACGCTGCTGCTCACGCCGCTCCAGGGCGCGGACGGCCTCGTGTACGCGCTGGCCCAGGGGCCCGTCTCGGTCGGCGGCTTCGCCGCCGCGGGGGCCGGCGGCGACACGGTCCAGAAGAACCACCCGACGGTCGGCCGGATTCCCGGCGGCGCCATGGTCGAGCGCGAGGTGCCGATGGCGCTCGATCGGGCCGCGGTCACGCTGACGCTGAACCAGCCGGACTTCACCACCGCCGTGCGGCTCGCCCAGGCGGTGAACGGTGCGGGAGCGGGAGAGGTCGCCCAGGCGATCGATCCGTCGACGGTGACGGTCGCGGTGCCGCCCGCCGAGCGCGGGTCGCTCATGGGGTTCATCGCGCGGATCGAGTCCGTGAGGCTCACGGTCGACAGCTCGGCCCGCGTCGTGATCAACGAGCGGACCGGCACCATCGTCATGGGCAGCCAGCTCCGGATCTCCACCGTCGCGATCGCCCACGGCAATCTGACGATCCAGATCAAGGAGGAAAAGCAGGTCTCGCAGCCGCCGCCCTTCGCGCCCCCGGGCAGCCAGACCGTGACGGTGCCGAAGAGCGAGGTGACCGTCCGGGAGGAGAAGGGCCAGCTCTCCCTCGTGCCCGAAGGGGCGAGCATCGGGGACGTGATCCAGGGACTCAACGCGCTCGGCGTGACGCCCCGGGACCTCATCGCGATCCTCCAGGCCATTCGCCAGGCGGGCGCGCTTCTCGCGGACCTGGAGATCATGTGACCGGCGCGGTGGGGTCCACCCCGGTCCGCCCGATCGAGCCGGAGGCGCCGGCGGCAGGACCGAGGCCGTCCGACGCGGCCCGGCTCCGTGACGCGACTCGCGACTTCGAGGCGATCTTCCTCGGTGCTTTGCTCCGGACGATGCGGGACGCGGTTGCTCAGAAGGGCATCTTCCGGTCCGGAAACACGCTCAGGATCTACGGGGACCTGGCAGACGACGCGCTCGCGCGGTTGCTTGCCCGGAGCGGAGGGCTCGGGCTCGGCGACGTCCTGTTCCGCGACCTGAGCCGGCTCCTGCCGGACGCGAGAAAACCCTCAAGCTCGGGCCCCGGCGCGCCGATGGCTCGAACTGATGGCAGCCCCGGCACCGGAGAGGTCCCGCTGGGGGGCCAGGACGGCGGGGGCCGGCCCCTGTGACGGACCCGCGAAGAAGGCGAGAAGAACTGTTCGGACGTAGGCTAGCCTGCGCGGGGGGATAACGTGAAGATCGACCCGAAACCCATACCAGGGCTGCCCGACGAGACCCGCCCGGTCGCTGCGACCAGCCGTCGAGCGCAGAACGCCGGTGCGGCGCGAGTCGAATCGGATTCGGATGCGCTGATCCTGTCTGAACGGGCCGACACCTACCAGAGGGTCCGCCCGAGGCTGGACGCGCTGCCGGAAGCCAGAGAGGGGCGCCTCGCCCGGATCCGGGAACTGCTGGCACGCGGCGAGTACGTCGTCGACAGCCAGCTGATCGCCGAGGCGATGCTCAGCGACGAGGCGACCGCGCAGGTGCTCGGCGCGGGGCCCGCCAGGTGATCGAGGCCGTCGACGAGCTGGCGGCCGTCCTGGAGGCCGAGGCCGCGGAGCTGCGGCACCTGCTCGCCGTTCTCCGGGAGGAGGAACACGCCTTGCTGCGGGCGGACTCCGCCGCGGTCGCCGAGATCGTCGGCCGGAAGGACCGCCTGGGCCGCGACCTCGGCGTGCTCGAATCGCGGCGCGGGGTGACCGTCGCGCGCCTGGGGGCCGCCCTCGGCGCCGGATGCCAGCCTCTCACGGTGTCGGCCCTGGCCGGGCTCTTCCCTGATCGAGCCGCCCGGCTCCGGTCCGCAGGGCGGGAGCTCCGCGGGCTGCTCACGGCCCTCCAGGCCCTGAGCGGACGGAACGGCTTCCTCGCGGAGCGGCTCCTCGACTGTGTGCGGGGGTTGCTCTCGAGCCTCGCCGTCGCCCTGGCCCCGACGCCGACCTATGGCGCGACCGGCCGGAACGATCCCCGGCGGACGGCCCTCCGGCTCCTGGATCGACGGGCCTAGCCCGGATTATTCATGAACGGCGGCAACTGGGACCGGACGGGTGGCGCGGC
>CAZWXA010000322.1:0-4993 GCA_964637755.1 uncultured bacterium
CTCCATCGTCAGCGGTCCTTCGGCCCGCGGCAGCGTCTGCGCCTCCGCGGAGGCCGCGAGTAGCGCGAAGACTGCGACGACGGCCCAGCCGGCGCCGGGAAGACGAGCTTCAATGACCGGCATGCCCCCCTCCTTTGCTCGCCGGTGGCTTCGGTTCCATCGGCATGTCGGGCTTCATCGGCTGCACGTCGGGCTTCAGTGCCTCGGGAGCGGGATCGGAGGGTTTCGCGTCGCCCATGCCCGGCGTCGCGCCGCCATGCCCGGCGTGTCCCTTGCCTGCTCCTGCGGCCGCCACGTCGTTGACCCGAGCGCCCGCGTACAGACCATCGTGGCCGCGCGTGATCACCCGCTCCGCCCCTGTCAACCCGCTCACGATCTCGACCCGCTCCGGCGTCTCCAGCCCGGTGGTCACCTCGCGTGGCTCCGCTCGCCCAGCCTGGGTGACCCAGACCCTCGCCTTCCCTCCGAGGCGCGCCACCGCGCCGCGCGGCACGCTGAGGGCCTCGGGTCGCGCCCCGGTTTCGAACTGCATCAGCACGTACTGACCCGGAAGGAAACGCCGGCCGGAATTGTCCAAGACGGCCTCGACGACGGCGGTCCTCGGCCCTTGATCGATGAACGGAAACACGGAGCTGACCCGGGCTGTGACCGCCGCCTGTCCGGTTCCCGCCGGCGTCACCGTCACCGGGGACCCGACCCGGATCGACGCCACGTCCTTCTCACCCACGTTGGCCTGCAACCGCACCCGGTCGACCTGGGCGATCTTGAGAATGGCCATGCCCGGCTGAACCAGCACGCCCGGCGCCACCAGGCGCTTGACGACGTAGCCGGAGCTCGGCGCCGCGATGTTCACGTAGTCGCGCACGACGGTTGCGGTGTGAAGGGCCGCCCCCGCCTGCGACACCATTGCATCGCCCGCTTCGAGCTTCTTCTTCGCCGCCGTCTCCTGGGCGCGCGCCTGCTCCAGCTTGGCGACGGCGGCCTCGCGCTTGGCCTCCAGGGACGCCGCCATCGAGCGGTCGCTCTCGTACTCCTGCTGCGACACGGCGCCGACGCCCAGGAGGCGCTCGGTCCGGGCGATGAGCGACCGAACGTAGACCAGCTCGGCGTCGACCATCGCCAGCTCCTTCTGCATCTGCACCACCGCCTGGCGCGCGGCGACCTGATCGGCCTCCATCTGGGCTCGATTCGCCTGAGCCGTCGCCAGCCCCGCCTCGGCCTCGCGGGCGCGGGAGGACAGCTCGACGCTGTCGAGCCTGGCGATGGCCTGGCCCTGCCGGACGGCGTCGCCCGGATAGACCATCATGTCGACGATGCGTCCGGTCACGCGGGGATAGATGTCCTCCTCGTTGAACGGCACCACGCTGCCCGTATAGACGACGCTCCCGGTGATCGGGCCTCGCCCGACGCCGTCGACGGCGACGGGAAACGGGGTGGCGCCGGAGGTGACGCGCATGCTCATGTCCATCCCCGACCCTTTCGAGCTGACATTGGCCCAGTAGGCCCAGGCGCCCGCGGCCACGAGCGCGACGAGCATCAGGATCTTCAGCGCCCACCGGCCGCTCCGCTCGAAGGCCCCCCGGGGTCTCCAGCCGTTCCTGGCCGGCGCCCGCACGCTGTCCTCGAGAACCCGCTCTGGCTCTGCCCCGCGAAGCTTCATCGATTCCCCCTCGGGTCGGCCCTGTCCGCCCTGCGCTCCAACCGCTCCCGTTGCCAGTCCGCCAGGAGGCCGCCGGCCGCCTCCCCGTGCCGGCGGCGCCGTTCTCTCAGCTCCGCGCTCAGCGCGCGATAGTCGGCCGACCGGCGCAGCAGGTCGGCCAGGCTCGTCCCGCGCGAGGTCTGGGACTCCATGAACCGGCCGAACTCCTCCCGTGCCGCGCCGACCGCCGCCTGAAGGCTCCTGGATTCCTCGACCCATTGCCGGTCGAGCGCCTCCAGGCGCCGAGCCTGGGCGGCGGTGACGGAGAGCGCCACCCGGCGGTCGAGCAGCTCGCGCGCGGTGCGCGGCGCCGGCGGCGGGAGCGGGCGAACGTCGGCACCGGCCGTCGTCTCGAGTCGAGCACCCGGCCCGGCCGGCCGCGTCTGGAGAAATACGGCAAATCCCGCGATCGCGACGAGCGCCACCGTGGTGGCGAGATGGCGGGAGCGGATCGTCATGCTTCCGCCTCCTTCCTTCGCCGGCCGAGCCGCTGCACCGCCGCCCGCGCGAGCTTCGCGGCGTCGTCGGTGTAGGTGTGCAGGACCGGCACCACGAAGAGCGCGAGCACCGTGCCGATGCCGAGCCCGCCGATGGTCACGGTCGCCAGCGGCGCGTAGGCGTCGATCCCCGTCCGGGGGAAGAACGCCACGGGGATCATTACCACGATGCTGATCAGCGAAGTCATGACGATGGGGCGCAGCCGGATGGGCGCCGCCGCCAGGATGGCCTCGTCGCGCTCCATCCCCTCCGCCCGCAGCCGCAGGACCAGGTCGATCATGAGCACGGCGACGGTCATCAGCATGCCGGTCAGGATCACGACAGCGAGGATCGAGACCGTGGAGAACGTCTGCCCGGCGAGGAGGAGGCCGCCCAGGATCCCGGTGACCATGAGCGAGAGCGAGAAGATCATGTTGAACGGCTCGATCAGGCTCCGGAACTGCGCCACGAGCAGCAGGAACATGAAGATGACGGCGAGGTACAGGCCGCGAAGGAGGCGGCCGAATGACTCCTCCATCTGCGTCATGTCGCCTCGCAGCTCGACGCCGTACCCGGGCGGGAAGCCGATCTTCTCGTGCGCGGCCATCAGGAGCGCCATCGACAGCTCCATGCTGGGAGGCCCGCCCTTCCGGTAGTACCCGAGGACCGACACCACCCGCCGAAAGTTGTCGTGCTCTATCAGTGTCGGCCCGAGATGCTCCTCGACCCGCGCGACGGAGCTGAGCGGCACGACCTCGCCCTTCTTGCCCACGATCTTGACCTGCTCGAGATCCCCGCGATCCCGCCGCTGGTCGCCGCGATACCGCACAAGGATGGTGAACTGCCGCTTGTTGTCGAGGCGGTAGAACTCGTTCGTGAGCCCGCCCTTGAGTGCGTAGTAAGCCTGATCGGTGACATCCGCCACCGTCAGGCCGATCTCCTGCGCTCGCGCGCGATCGACGACGACGTGCAACTGGGGGAGGGTCTGGATCCAGGAGGTCGTGACCTGGTAGAAGCCCGGGATCCCTTCGGCCAGACCTCTGGCCTGCTCGCCCATCTCGGAGAGCTTCTCGAGGTCGGGTCCGAAGAAGATGACCTGGATCGGGGCGGCGCTCGAGGCCATGACGTCCGCCCCCATCTCCTTGATGGCCAGGCGGCGGATGCCGGGGATCGTCCGCATGGCTTCGTCCCGGACGCCATCGATCACCTGCCAGATGTTCCGCGCTCGCTTTGCGGAGTCGACGAGCGTGATCATCATGAAGGCCGAGTTGACCGACCCCATGCTATAGCCCGTGAAGTACGTGCCCCCGGGCTCGAACCCGACCTCGGTCGACACCTTCACCACCTCCGGCTGCTTCAACAGGAGCCGCTCGACCTCGGCGGCGACCTCCGAGGTCCGGGTGAACGACGTCCCCGGCGTCGCCTCGAGCTGGGCGAAGGCCTGAGACACGTCGGCGAGCGGCATCATCTCGCTGCCGATCTTCGGGTAGAGCGCGAGCCCTACGAGGATGACGGCGGCGGCGCCGGCGAACACCGCGAAGCGGTTCCGGATCGACCAGGCGAGGGCGGCCCGATAGCGGCCCTCCAGGCGCCCGAGGAAGCGCTGAACCGGATCGAGAAGCCAGCGCTGGAAGGGTGAGCGGCGCTGCTCGGCCGCCTCGCTGTGCGGGGCGAAGAGGTTGGCGGCGAGCAGGGCGGTCAGCGTGAAGGAGACCAGCGCGGACGCGAGTAGCGCCAGGATGATGGCCCAGACGATCCCCTCGAACATGAACTGGACGATCCCGCCCGAGAAGGCCAGCGGCAGCAGGGCCACGCAGAGCATGAAGGTGATGGCAAGGACGGCCAAGCGCACCTCGCTGATGCCGTCGATCGCGGCCTCCTTCGGCGATTTACCCATCCGGAGGTGCCGCTCGATCGAATGGAGGTCGATGATCGAATCGTCGACGAGACGCCCGATGGACAGGAGCAGGCCGATGAGGGTCGAGCTGTTCAGGGTCATGCCGAGCGGCACCATGGCCAGGAGAGCCATGCCGAGCGAGACCGGAATGGTGACGACGGAGATCAGGGTGCCCCGGACGTTGCCGAGAAAGAAGAGGACCACGACGCCGGTGAGGAGGACCGCCACCACCAGCTCCTCGACCATGTTGTCCATGAGGAACCCGACGAACGTCGAGTTGTCGTACGCGACCGCGAACTTGAGCGCCGGGAAGTCCTCCTGGATCTCGGCCAGCTTCGCCTTCACGTCCTCGATCACGCGCACGGAGCTCGCGTCGGGCTGCTGGACGATCGAGACCTCCACCGCCTCCTTGCCATTGAAGCGGTAGAGGCTCCGCTGCTCGCGCGGCGTGTCGATGACGTCCGCCACGTCGCGGAGGTACACGATCCGTCCGTCCATGCTCGCGATCGGGTAGGCCGCCACCTCCTCTGGCGTGCGCGCCCGAAAGTCGCTGCGCACGAGAATTTCACGGTCCTGGAAGGTGAGGGTCCCCGCCGGGCGGGACAGGTTCTGCATGTCCAGCATGTTCTTCACGTCGAGAAGGGTCATCCTGTACGCGGCCAGCCGCTCCCGGTCCACGATGACCTGCATCTGGAGCTTCTGGCCGCCGAACGGCACCACCGAGTAGACGTTCTTGACGACCTTCAGGCGGTTGACGAGCTGGTTCTCGACGAGGGTCCTGAGCTGCACGCGGTCGTAGCCCTCGCCGGTGACGGCCAGGGTCAGGACTGGAATGTTGAGCGGGTCGATGGTAAGCACCCAGGACGGCTTCAGGTTGGCGCCGGTCATCGGCAGGTCGGCCTGGACGACGTTCATGAGCG
>CAZWXA010000323.1:0-2582 GCA_964637755.1 uncultured bacterium
ACGCGGAGGTCGCCGTGGTGCCGCGTAGGGACGTTCTGGAGCTGCTGGAGCGGAGCCCGGTCGCGGCGCGCGCCTTCCTGCGCGAGGTCACGGGACGCGGGATGCATCTCTGCGAGCGCGTCGAGCAGCTCTCCACGGGCCTCGTTGAGCGGCGCATCGCGACCCTCCTTCTGCGCCTCGCCGAGCAGGTGGGCGTGCTGCGCGGCGAGGAGGGGATCTGGATCCCGATCGAGCTGTCGCGCCAGGATCTCGCCGACCTGTGCGGCACCACGATCGAGACGGCGATCCGGACGATGACGCGCCTGGGCCGCGAAGGCGTGGTGAGCTCGGCGGCTCGGGGCCTCGTCGTCATGGACCGGCCCGCGCTCGAACGGATCGCCCGCGGAACGGCCGAGTCGTAACGGGAAGATGGGCCAACACCCCTGCGCGGTCGCGCCGACGAACCAGCCGCCGTGCCTGGTCGTGCCCGGCGAGGTGAACCCGGCGGCGCAGCAGCTGGACTTCTACATCCGCAGCCCGCAGGTGAACCAGGCGAACAACCCTCCGCGCCAGGTCTTCGCGCACTTCTTCGCGATGGAGGTCACCTGGAAATGACGACCCGCGCCCGGCCAAGCGCCATCTCGACACAGCGCCTTGCAGAACGTTAACCTTCGGACGGAAGGACCGAACAGATGAACTGGAAGCTTCTCGCCGAAACCTTCGCGCTCGTCTTCCTGGCTGAGCTTGGCGACAAGACCCAGCTTGCCACGCTGACCATGGCGGCCTCCGGAAAGTCCCGCCTCCTCGTCTTTCTTGGCGCAGCAGGAGCATTGGTCACTACAAGCGCCATCGCGGTGCTTCTGGGGGAGGGCATCGCCCGTGCCGTGCCGGAGCTCTGGATGAAGCGTCTGGCGGGGCTGGCGTTCGTCGTCCTCGGAACCCGCTTCCTCCTGGAGCGGGGCTGAAGGGGCAGCAGCTCCGCCTCAGGCCGGCACGGGCTCCGGCCAGTTGCGGCGATCCAGGAACGTCGGCGGCTCCAGCGGCCGGCCCTGCGGGAAGCGCCGCGCCTCGCGCCGGGCGCTCCACAGCAGCAGCGGCCCCGCCACGCGGTTCACGAGGCGGGTCAGGGCGCCCGTCTCGCGCTCGATCTCGAGGCGGAGCGTCCGGATCCGCTCGCTGACCGCGCGGTTGCCCTCCGCGAGGTAGGTCTCCATGGCCCACAGCGCGGCGCCGTAGCCGCCGGCGAGGGCGCGGCCGTATCGCGCCGCGCGCGCGCGCACGCGCGGGTCGGGGTCGTCCCTGTAGCGGTGCCAGCCCGTGAGCATCGTGCGCATGATTCGGTACAGGCTGGGGCCGTTGCGCTCGTAGTCGCGCCGGAAGGCGGCGTCGAGCAGCTCCTTCGAGGCGTCGCGCGGGATGAAGGGATGGGCGAAGTTGAACTTGTACTGCCCGTGGATGTCCGCCAGGTCCACGTCGAGCAACCGCCCCGCGGCCTCCATCTCGCGGTAGAGCGGCGTGCCCGGCATGGGCGTGTAGAGCATGAACTGGTGGCAGTCGGCGTCGTGGGCCACGGCGTGCTCGATCTCCTCGCCGATGTTGTCGGGCGTGTGGTGGGGCATGCCGATGATGCTCGATCCGTGCACGAGGATCCCGTGCCGCTGCAGCTCGCGCGTGAGCGCCAGCGTGTCGGCTCCCGCCAGCTTGGCGTAGCCGCTGCGGGGCGACTCGAGCCCCAGCCACACCCAGCCGATCCCCAGCTCCACCAGCTCGCGCAGCGCGTATTTCGCGATCGCATTTGCCGAGGAGAACACGTACAGCGCCCAGGCCTTGCCGCCAGCCTTCATGCACTCGAGCAGCTCCAGGGCCCGCTTCCGGTACAGCAGGAAGTTCTCGTCCATCATGAAGAACGACTGCACGCGGAGCGCCGCCTCCGCCTCGCACATCACGCGGTAGAGGTCCTCGCCCCGCTCGTAGAAGTTGACGAAGTTCCCCTTGCCGCCGAAGAAGGCCGAGGTGGTGCAGAAGTTGCACCCCATGGGGCAGCCCACCGAGGGGATGATGGTGGCCGCCGGGTCGCCGCCCCCGCGGGGCACAGGCAGGCCCATGAGGCGGAAGCCGACCGAGGAGGGGATCAGCGGGTGCTCGACGGGCCGGTCGACCACCTCGCCCAGGAACGCGCGGAACCAAGAGACGCCCTCCCCCTTCACGATGTGGTCGGCATCGAGCAGGCGCTCGAGCCCCGGGATGGCCGTCACGTGCCCGCCCACGACCAGCGTGGAGTGCTTTGAGTGCTCGCGCACCAGCCGGCACATCTCGCGCACCTTGCCGAAGTTCACCACGATCCCCGAGATGCCGATGATGTCGTAGCTGTGCTCGCGGATCTCGCGCACGAAGCGCTCGCGCGTGGGGAAGTCGAGCACGCTGCATGGGGCCTCGATGTTGCGCTGGATGAACAGGATTCCCCACGAACGGTGGGACATCCGCAGCGAGAACGGCCCCTGCACGCGCGTCACCTGGTTGTGGTAGAGCTCCATCGGGTTGATGGCGCGGCTCCCGTACTCGTCGTCGCGCGTGAAGGGCCCGAACACGCTCGTGAGCAGGAC
>CAZWXA010000323.1:2682-4987 GCA_964637755.1 uncultured bacterium
GCTGAGCTGGCGGCCTCCGGCCGGTCGGTGCTGCTGCTCGATCGCGCCGTGTTCCCGCGCGACAAGCCGTGCGGCGAGGGGCTCATGCCGGCGGGAGCGGCGGTACTCGAGGAGAGGGGCCTGCTGCCGGCCCTGCTAGAGAGGGGCGCCCAGCCCTTCGCCGCGATCCGATTCCGGTGCGGTGCGCGCGCGCTGGAGGCCCCCTTCCTGGCCGGCGCGCGAGGGCTGTGCGTCCGGCGCACGGTCCTCGACGAACTGCTTGCCCGCCGCGCCGCCGCGACGCCCGGCGTTACGCTGCGTGAGGGATTTCGCGTCACCGCGGCGCTGCGGGAGGCCGGCAAGGTGTACGGCGTCGCAGGGCATCCCGTCGAGCGCCCCGCAGAGGAGGCGCAGTACCGGGCCCCGGTCACGCTCGCGTGTGACGGGCTTCGATCGCTCTTCCACGCCACCTGCGGCTTCCGGCGCACACTCCTGCCTCGCCGGCGCTGGGGCGTCGTAGGACATGTGCGTGGCTACTTCGAGCCGGTCGTCCAGATCATCTTCTTCGATGGCGGGCAGGCCTTCATCGCCCCCTCGGGCCGGGACGAGGCCACAGCGGCGCTGCTGCTCGAGGAACGCACCGTCGCGCGATTCGCCGGACGCGCCGACGACGCGTACTGCGAGACACTGCAGCGGCTAGCCATCGTGCACGGCGTGCCGCAGCTCGCCGGTCCCGTCCAGACGATCGGGCCGCTCGGCTTCACCCTGGACTCGGTCTGGCGCCCGGGCCTCCTGCTAGTCGGGGACAGCGCCGGCTTCTACGACCCGATCACGGGCGAGGGCATGACAGCGGCGATCCTGGGCGCCCGGGCTGCTGCAGCCGCGGTCCGAGAGGCGTTCCGGCGCGGCGAATTCGAAGGCGAACCCTTCCGCGTGTACGCGGCGGCGCGCGAGGCGCTGCTCCGCGACATCGTGCGGTTGACCGGCTTCCTACTCCGGGTCGCCGGGCGGACCTGGGCGGTGGAGCGCGCGCTCGCGGCCCTCGCACGGCGCACCGTGCTGGTCGAGAAGATGATGAGCGTTGCCGCGGGGCGCGCACGCTGGCGCGACCTCTCCTGGGGCGAGCGCCTGTTTCTGCGCGTGGGGCTCTGACGGCGGCCGTTCGGATTCCGCAGCAGCGTGCGTGCCGCCGTCGCACGCGGGGGTGCAGTTCTTCCGGGGAGCGCACCCGGTGGAGGCTTGCCTTGGGCTGGTGCCGAGGTAGGCGGCGACATCCTCCAGCCGCGCTGCTTGTCCTCGGGAGCAGTCGCCTCTCCCACGTCGGGCGCGAAGCCACCGTCGCTCGCCCGATATGACTTTTGTCATAACGTCGGGTTCCCTGTTTCCGGCACAATCCCGCGCACTTCGGTCGTTTTCGACCGGGCACGCGAGCGGAGGAGCCGGATGCCCCAAGGTCGAGCCATGGCTTGGTCGCTGGCAGCCCTGATGATCGCCGTGCTTGTGCTCGCCGCGGCGCTGGCGCTGCGGCCATGGTTTCCCCCCGTGGCCTCGGCCCACGGCCAAGCCGTCCAGACCATGCTCAACTTCACTCTCCTCGCAACGGGAACCTTCTTCGTGGTCGGTCACCTCGTGCTTGCCTGGCTCATCGTTCGCGCCGCGCGGCGGACGGGCGATGCGGCCGGCCCGCCATCGGGTCGCGCCCAGTGGCTGGTCGGCCTCCTTCCCGCCTTCGTCATGGCCGTGGTCGCCGAGGGCGGCGTGCTCGTCCTCGCGCTTCCGGTCTGGGCCAGGTACTACGGACCGCCCCCGCCCGACGCGGTGCGGGTCGAAGTGGTCGGACGCCAGTTCTTCTGGGTCGTCCGCTATCCCGGGCCGGACGGGCAGTTCGGCCGCACCTCACCGGCCCTCATCAATACCGACAACCTACTGGGGCTGGACGGCGAGGACCGCGCGGCTGCGGACGACGTGGTGCTGCTGAACGAGATGCAGCTCCCCAAGGGCCGCCCTGCCCTGGTGCGGCTGCGTTCGACCGACGTGATCCACAGCTTCTGGGTCCCGGAGCTGCGCGTGAAGCAGAACGCCGTCCCGGGGATGGGGATCGACATCTGGTTCACGCCGACGCAGGTCGGGCGTTACGAGCTGGCCTGCAACCAGATCTGCGGCCTCGGGCACTACCGGATGCGGGGCCTGCTCGGTGTCTCCGAGGAGGCCGAGTTCGAGCGCTGGCTCGCGGAGCAGGCGCCCGCCAGGGCCTCCGGGCCGAGATAGCGCCTCGGGGACCTTCCACGTGAGCCAACGAGAGGGGGACGACACGCGATGAGCCACG
>CAZWXA010000324.1:0-4971 GCA_964637755.1 uncultured bacterium
ACGGCCGGCCGTTCACGCCGGAGCGGATCCGGGCCGACGGCTTCGGCCCCCAGGCGGCCTTCACCCCGCTGGTCGTCGAGCTCGACGGCGCGGTGGTGGGCTACGTGTTCTTCAGTCCGGGTTACAACACGGACGTCGCGGCCCGGTCCATGTGGCTCCACGACCTCTTCGTGGCGCCGGCAGCGCGCGGGCGCGGCGTGGGCCACGCCCTCATGACCGCCGTCGCAGCGGAGACGGTGCGCGCCGGCTGTGTGTCGCTGGAGTGGGGCGTGCACGCAGCCAACGCGGGCGCGCTCGAGTTCTACCGCCGGCTGGGCGCGGTGGGCACGGAGGTGCGCATCATGGGCGTCGACGGCGAGCGCCTGCGCGCACTCGCCGATGCCGCTCGCTAATAGCGCCCGACGCGCCGACGGTCACCCGCGCCCGGGCGGCTGGGCACCTACCGCCCCGAAGGGTTCGGGATCGATCCGGGCTAACGCAAGCTCATCCCGGCCCCCTGCACTACGGGGTAGCGCCGGCGCACCCCGTGACCACCGAGATCAAAGGGTGACGTACGAGATCCACGCCGGGCACGGTGCGATCACCCACGACCTCTGCCTGTTCGCGCGGGCGTTGACGGCCGAACCCCTGGCTGAAGTCCGCGTCTGCGCCGGTTGCACGGCTCAAGGCCGACGGCCTCTCGAACCGCGCGATCGCCCAGCGGATGGGCGTGAGCGAGAAGGCTGTACGGAAGATCCCACGTCGGCTGGGCTGGAGCCCGGTCACGGGCGAGCCAGAGGCGCTGCCGCTCCCCGACCGCCCCGCCTTCGATCTGGCGCGGCTCCCGGCCGCGCGGCCAGTCGACAGATACTCTGAGGATTGACCGGAGCTACCGACCGCATCACCCGCTCGCGCCTTGGGTGATTGATGCGGATCACCGCAGCCGCGTGGTGGCGCGCCAAGGCGTACGCGACCGCCGGACCGATCTCGTCGACGAGGAAGTACGCGCGGACGACAGCACCGAGATGAAAATAGCCAGCCAACGCCGGGGGCTGGAATCGCTTTCTTGACGAGGCAAGGTCAAGGCGGCAAGAATGCCGCCATGCCGAGCATGGCAGCTGGGGCGCTGTGCTCGGCTGCGCCAAACTATCCTGAAATGGCGTTCGAGGGGCGGCTGGTCGACCAGGACCCGACGGATGAGCCTGCCACCGTCTTGCTGGAGCGTATCCGAGCGGAGACACCGAGAGCGGGGCGCGAGAAGGGCCGGGTAAGGCGGGGGAGACCGCGGGGTACAATGACAGGCCCCGGCACGGAGGAGGCGGCACGGTGATCACTCGCAAGCTACGGCTCTCAGGCCCGGGCGCGCACGGCGTCCGGATCGACGGCGCCTTGCTGCGCGACTTGCTGGATGTCCTGGTGGACGGATGCCAGCAGGTCGTGCGGCTTCGGGCCGAGGGGCGCAGCACTGCCCAGGGGAAGCCTCCTGTCTGGCTGTCGCGCGCGTCCGCCTTCGACGTGGTGGGCATGACCGAGGGGTCGACGGTTCTGGTCCTGGAAGCGCGCTCTCTTGCGGAAGCCGCACCCGAGAGGTTCGGGCAGGGTGAGCTGTTCCCCTTCCTGCAGCCGGAGCGGTCCTGCCTGGACCTGTTCGAGGAGAGCCTGCGGGACGCCGTCGAGGGTCGATCCGAGAGCGACGCCTACGATGATGGACTCATCGGGACGTTCGAAGGGTTCTCGAAGGTGCTGCGCCACGAGGTGGAGGCGGTGGAGCTCCTGGACGGCGACGGGTTGCGGGTGGACCTGTCCGCGGTCGAGACGTGCCGGCGCCTGCGCAATGCGATCCCGCCCGATCAGCAGGTGCGGATCGCCGGGAAGCTCGATGTCCTCCGGCACAGCGACATGATGTTCACGCTGATCCTGGAGTCGGGTGCGCAGGTGCGGGGGGTGGTGGCGAGCGGCACGATCGACTCGGGCGTATTGGCGACACTGTGGGGTCAGCCCGTGGTGGTGTCGGGCGTGGCGAAGTTCCGCCCGAGTGGGTCACTGCTGCGCATTGAAGCCGAGCGGATCGAGCGAGCCGATGAGCGCGAGCTTTCCTTGTGGAGTGCTCTGCCTCGACCCATGTTCGGATCGCTGGACGAGCGGACGCTTCGCCAGCCGCAGGGGCCGAGGTCCGGGGTAGGGGCGGTCTTCGGGCAGCTCGCCGATGAGGAGAGCGACGAGGAGGTCATCGAGGCGCTTGACCGCCTCTCATGAGCACCCCGTCGGGGCTGCTGCTCCTCGACACCAACATCGTGATCTTCCTCGTACGGGGTGGCCCCATCGGGGAGGCCCTGGACACTCGCTTTGGTCTCCGGCAACGTCCCGAACGCCCATTGATCTCCGTCGTGACGCAGAGTAAGGCGGTGTCCTTCGCGCGCCAGAACGGCTGGGGCGCGGCGAGGGCAGACGGCCTCCGCGCCCTGCTGCGGCAGTTCGTCGTGGTGGACATCAGCTCGCAGCCGGTCCTCGACAGGTACGCGGACATCGACGCGTTCCTGCGGCGCACGGGGCGCGCGCTGTCTGACAATGACGTGTGGATTGCCGCCTGCGCTTCCGCCGCTCAGGCAACGCTCATCACCACAGATCGGGACTTCGACCCGCTGGCCGATCAGTATCTCGACCGGATCTGGGTCGATCCGCGAAACCCGACAGTGTAGTCATGGCCAACGGCTCCTCCCAGATCGTCCAGAAGCTCTGGTCGTACTGCAATGTCCTGCGGGATGACGGGCTCTCCTACCAGGACTACCTGGAACAGCTCACGACGCTGCTCTTCCTCAAGATGGCCGACGAGCGCGCGACGCTCCTGGGAGCGGAGTCGCCGATTCCGGAAGGCTATCGATGGGGCGACCTGGCCGCCCCGCAGATGGAGGGCGAGCGCCTGGAGGCCCACTACCGCAAGACGCTGGAGGAGCTGGGCAAGCGGGACGGCATGCTCGGGCTCATCTTCCGCAAGGCCCAGAACAAGATCCAGGACCCGGCCAAGCTGTCCCCCCTTCGGGAAGAAGTCGGCGACGACCATCGTCAACGAGGAGGGGGAGACGGACCGGCTGGCCCTCACCTACAACCGGCCAGACTTCTGGACGACCACCTCGAACAAGCAGCTGAACTTCGTCCAGCATGTCAAGAGTCTCGTCAAGGTGCACGGGCGGGTCGCCATCGTCGTACCGGACAACGTCCTCTTCGAGGGCGGCGCCGGAGAGACGGTGCGCCGAAGGCTGCTCCACGAGTGCGAGGTCCACACCCTGCTCCGGTTGCCGACGGGCATCTTCTACGCGCAGGGCGTCAAGGCCAACGTCCTGTTCTTCGAGCGGAAGCCAGGAAGCGAGACGCCCTGGACGAAGACACCTTCAGCGACGAGTCCCTGGCGCCGGAGCGTGATGGCCGCCGCCGCTGCCAGCTGGTAGGCGCCTAAGGGTCCGCGAGGTACCGGGTGAAGGCGAGGATCCGGACACCGGCGAACGGCTTGCTCATGCGCCCTGTTGCTTGGTCCGGATCACGGCCTTCACGACGTCGAACTCCTTGCGCCGCTCGGCGATCTCCTCGGACGTCAGCGTGTCGAGGTTCGAGAAGTCGAGCTTCCAGGACGCATCGTCACGCCACCGCAGGGGCGACTGGACCGTCGTCCGGGCTGCGGGCGCCGTCTCCAGCACTCGCAGCGCCAGCTCCAGCGTGAACCTCTGCGACTCCGCGTCGAACGGGCGCCCCGCGGAGTTGCCAAGGGGGAAGTCGCTGAAGAGGAAGCGCGGAACGCCGCAGTGCTCCACGATGTCCTTGGCACAGCCCATGATCACGGTCGGGATGCCGCTGGCCTCGAGATGCCTGGCCACCAGACTCACGGTCTGGTGACACACCGGTCAGTTCGGGACGAGAACCGCCGCGTCCGCACCGTCGTCCCGGCACCGCCGCAGGAGCTCCGGCGCGTCCGTCTCCATCGTCACGCGGTGGCTCCGGTTCGTCGGCGCGCCGTGGAACCGCGGCGTGAGCGACTCGATCCGTCCCGCCTTCACGGCCTCACGGAGGCGCGCCAGCGGAAGCCACGTGTTCGGGTCCTCGGCCGTGGTGTGGACGCGGTCGTAGCCGACGTGCGAGATGCGCAGATCGGGCACCACATCCGTGGCCCCCGAGTAGACCGTGTAGAACTTCGCGGCGGCGTTGTACGGCGCCCCCGGCCCCTGGTCGCCCGCGCCGGGCTGGTACGGGGCGGCCGTGGTGATCAGCGCCACGCGCGCCTGCGACAGAGGCGTGTTCAACGGCGTGAACGGGACGTCGTCGAAGTGCGCGAAGCGATACGGGTTGCCGTAGCCGAGCGCCAGATAGTAGTCGCGCGTGCGCTGCATGTACGGGATCGGGACGTCGTGCTCGGGGAGGAACTCCATCGGTATCTCCCAGAGGCCGCTAGGCGCCGGGCGTCTGTACCAGCACGCTGTTCTCCTCCAGCCCCAGCCGGCGGATCGACACCTCGGCGCGCTCCTGCATCCGGGCGTCATCCGCGTTCAAGTTCCGGGTGAAGCAGCAGAACTCCAGCTGGATCCCGTTGGGGTCCTTGAAGTAGATGGACTTGGCCCAGTCGTGGTCGACCACGTCGGTCACGTCGACGCCTCTGGCGATCAGCTCGTTGCGCCTCTCTTCGAGCGCCGCCTCGGAGCCCGCCTCGAAGGCAAAGTGATAGAACGCGTTCGGCACGCCGAGCCCATGGTTGATCCCCGCGTCATAGTCCGCCGGCACACCCGGCACCCCACGAGCCTCCATGAAGGCGAGGAGCTGATCGCGCCCCGTATCGAAGAAGACGTGGCGGATCTGCCCGCCCTCCTTGATCTTGATGACGTCGCAGCGCACCGGCTTGAACTTCAGGATGTTCTCGTAAAAGTCGCGGGTCTTGTCGAGATCCAATGTCGAAAGGCCGACGTGGGAGAACCCCCGGTGTGACATCGCTGATCTCCTCAGTAGGCC
>CAZWXA010000325.1:0-4971 GCA_964637755.1 uncultured bacterium
AACCCGGCGATAGATAACCTACCCGGGGCAGCTTCTCCTGCGGCTGGGCGCCAGCGGCGGCGAGTGGCGCGGCAAGGAGCAGAAGGACCACGGCGGTGGCGAGCCCAGTAACCACGAGCCTCACAACCGTCCGTCCCCGGTAGGCAATTCGCCGTAACCGATGACGACCCGGCCCGCCGACAGCATCGCGTACGAGAGCGGAAGCCTGCTGAGAACGCCGGTCATGGCGACGGCCCGCCCCTGTCAGCCAGCACGGTGGACGACGAGCCTGGATGGCGCAATGTCCGAATTCCGATACCGCGGCGTGAAGCCCAGGCACGTGGTCGCCAGAACTCGGTCGCCTGGGTGACGCCGGGCGGGCTGACAGGCCCAGTGGCGGCGCCAGAGGCGGGTGCCGGGCGATCCGTGGTTTGGCGCACTGCGCGGAGAGAAGGCGACTCCGGTCGAGGAGGATTGCGGGAAGGGATCGGGCGGGCCTGCTTCAAGCCGCATCGCTGTGCGCCCCTTTGGTTCGCAGGGCCTGACGATACACGACAGGTGCTGCCTCTTCAACCCCAATCAATCCCGCCCATGGCTGAGCCCCTGAGTTCGACCGGCCGCCGGCCGCTCATGACAGAGGGGGCCACCGGCGTTGCCGCCACCTGGTGCCTGGTGCGCCGGCAGAAGCGACGTGGTCGAGGGTGATCGTGGACAGAGCGCTGTAGTGTACTGTAGGGCGCTGGAGGATTCGTCATGTCCCGCCGCGCCGCGATCACGATGTCCCCGACGGAGCTCCACCGCTTCCTCGAGGAGGAGCGCGTCGTCACCTGCGCCACCATCGGCCCCGGCGGCCGGCCGCATCTCATGCCGCTCTGGTACGTGGTGACGGGCGCGGAGATCAGCGGGTGGACGTACGGGAAATCGCAGAAGGTGCGGAACCTCGAGCGGCGGCCCGAGGCCACGCTGCAGGTCGAGGCCGGCGAGCAGTACGACGAGCTGCGCGGCGTCATGATGGAGTGCGACGTCGACGTCATCCGCGACCTCGGGGAGGTCACGCGCATCGGCGTGGCGCTCGCCCTCCGATACATGCGCGTCCCCGCGAGCGACGAGTCGTCGCGCGCGGTCCGCGCCCACGTGGCGACGCAGGCGCCCAAGCGAGTCGGTCTCCGCTTCCGGCCCACCCGCATCGTGACCTGGGACCATCGCAAGCTCGACGGCGCGTACTAGGATGGCCCTCACGGCGGAAGCCCTGCGCCGCGACGTCCGGGTCATCAGCCTCATCGGGGCGGCCCACTTCACCAGCCACTTCTTCCAGCTCGCGCTGCCGCCGCTCTTTCCCCTCCTCCGGGAGGAGATGGGGGTGGCGTACGTGGCGCTCGGGCTCATCATGAGCGTCTTCTACGCGAGCTCGGGCATCGGCCAGACGATCTCCGGCTTTCTCGTCGACCGCCTCGGGGCGCAGCGCATCCTCCTCGGCGGCATGGCGTTGCTCGCCGGCTCGATCGGCCTCGCCGGGTTCGCCACGTCGTTCTGGATGCTGGTGACGATCGCGCTCCTGGCCGGGCTCGGCAACAGCGTCTTCCATCCCGCCGACTTCTCGATCGTGAACGCGTCCGTGACGCCGCGCCGGCTCGGCCGCGCCTACAGCGTCCACGGCATCTGCGGCGCGCTCGGGTACGCCGCGGGACCGGC
Source organism: uncultured bacterium (assembly GCA_964637755.1). Taxonomy (GTDB): domain Bacteria; phylum Methylomirabilota; class Methylomirabilia; order Rokubacteriales; family CSP1-6; genus AR9. The sequence continues at coordinate 1,672 of CAZWXA010000325.1, forward strand.
CGTCATCGTGAGCCTCGCCGGCGTCCTCGGCTGGCGCGCCGCGCTGGTCACGGCCGGCGTGCTCGGCCTCGGGGCCGTGCTGGTCTTCGCGAGCCAGGCCGACGCGCTCACCATGGCGGACACCGCCGGACCGCGCGGTCCAGGCAGGCGCACGGGACTCGCGGAAGATGTCCGCCTGCTGCTCGCCGGCCCGATCCTCGTCGCGTTCGTCTTCTTCGCGCTGTTCGCCACCGCCATCATCGGCGTCCAGACCTTCTCGGTCTCGGCGATGATCGCGATCTTCGACGCGCCCCTGGGGCTGGCCACGGGCGCGCTGACCGCCTACCTGCTCGGCAGCGCCGCCGGCATCCTGCTCGGGGGATTCCTAGCCGACCGCGCGCGCCGCCACAGCGTCGTGGCCGCCGCCGGCATGCTGGGGGGCGCGCTGCTGATGCTCCTGATCGCGGGCGGGGCGCTGCCGGTGACCGCCCTGCCCGTCGTCATGGCGCTCGCCGGCGTGTGCATCGGCGCCATCGGGCCCTCGCGCGACCTCATCGTGCGGCGCGCGACCCCGCCCGGGGCCTCGGGCAAGGTCTATGGCTTCGTCTACTCCGGTCTCGACCTCGGGTCGTCGATCACGCCGCTCATCTTCGGCTGGCTGCTCGACCGCGGCGAGCCGCGTACGGTCTTCGTGGTGGTGGCGGTCCTGCTGGTGCTCGCCATCCTCACCGTCATGCAGGTGCGGGGTCACGCCGCACCAGCGTCCGTGGCGATGGCGCCGGGAACACCCGCCATCCATCGCACCCACCCGACGAACGGAGTGGCCAGCCCGGCGGTGCTGGCCGCCACCGACGAACCGCGTACCACGGGGAGAACGTCATGACCCAGAAGCCTGCCGGCGGTACCCCGACGACAACAGCCGCCGCGTCTAGCCCCGATGAGCCACGGCGGGTCCCGTCGAGCGCGATCCTCTGCACCCGCACCGGGTAGATGCTCACCCAGAGGAGCCTCGATCTCTTCGAGAAGATGAGCGCGGACGACGCCGAGTACCGCGAGCGGCTCGACCCTTCGCATCCGGCGCAGGGAAAGGTGCGAGACACGACGCCAGGCTTCGGCATCCTTCCTCGATCGGCGCCCGCGCGGCGCCGGGCACCGAAAGTGCGACCGAACGATCCGCACCCACACGGCAGCGGGCGCAAGTACAAGAACTGCTGCCGGCAATGACGGACACGCGCCGCACGAGGCCGAAGGCAGAAGCACACGAGTGGGAGTTCACAGCCCGCTTCCGGCGCCACGCCTTCGGCTGGAAGTCGCCACCGGCGATCCAGCGGGTGAAGCAAGCCGTCGGCGAGATCAAGAGGGCGGCGCGCAAAGATCCGGTGCTGGCGGCGGGAGGCGCCGTGACGTTCATCGAGCGGATCTCCCCGGCGCTGGAGCACGTCGACAGCTCGTCCGGCGCAATCGGCACCGCCGTCAACAACGCGATCGCCCAGCTCGTCCCCATCATCGCGCACGCGCCCATCGACGGACAGACCCGCGACGCGTGGCTCGAGCGTCTCTGGGACGCGCACGCCAACGACCAGATCCCGTACATCGAGATCCTTGCCGACCACTGGGGAGAGCTCTGCGCGTCGAAGGAGGTCGCCTCCGCGTGGGCCGAGCGCCTCATCGGGACTGTGAAGATGGCGTGGAGCCCCGACCCGAAGCTGCGCGGCCACTTCCACGGCACCACGGCCTGCCTGAGCGCCCTCCACCGTGCGGAGCGCCACGAGGAGCTCGTCGAGCTCCTGAAGCTGGACACGCTCCGGTTCTGGCCGTACCAGTGCTGGGGGGCAAGGGCGCTCGCCGCGCTCGGCAGGAAGGTGGAGGCCGTCCGCTTCGCGGAGTCTTGCCGCAGCCAGTACACGGGCGACGCCGCCATCGCCGAGGTGTGTCGCGAGCGAGACCTTCGGTGAGCGGCCCGTGACGCGCATCGCCGGGAAGGAGCTTGGGCTGTGACCGTGAGCGTGAGCGCGCCTGCAGGCGGGCCCCCGCGGCCACAGAAGACCCTGTCATCAGCGGGGCTCTCGAGCGCTCGAGCCGTTGCTCCTCCCTGGAAGCCGCGCTAGACTCCGGGGATGAAGTCGCAGGGTCTCAAGGTCTTCTTGAGCTACGCCGAGCGTGACGACAAGCCCGCGCAAGCACTTCGCGTCGAGTTGGAGAAGGGCGGGTTCGAGGTGTGGGACCCCGCGGCCCGGCTCACTCCAGGCGACAACTGGGCACTCGAGCAGGGCAAGGCCCTCAAGGAGGCGGAGGCGATCGTGGTATTGCTGTCCCCGGCCGCCCTCGCCTCCGATCACGTCAAGCGCGAGATCGACTACGCCCTGGGAGAGCCGCGGTTCAAGGGTCGACTCATCCCGGTGGTGGTACGACCTGTCAAGGAGATTCCGTGGATCCTCGAGACTCTCCAAGTCCTGCGGATCGACGCCGACCCCGAGCGCGGCAGCCGCCGGGTCCTCGAGGCTCTCAAGCGCATCCAGACCGCCGCCTAGCGGCGATGGGGCCCCGCGAGGTCTTCCTCTCCCACTCTCACCAGGATCGAACCTTCGCCTCCCGGCTGTCCGAAGCCCTGCTGCGCCATGGCGTGCCGGTATGGTATAGCCGCGATCGAATCTACGGCGCCCAGCAGTGGCACGACGAGATCGGCAAGGCCCTGAACCGCTGCGATTGGTTCGCCGTTCTCCTCACCCCCTCCGCAGTGCGGTCCGACTGGGTGAAGCGCGAGCTGCTGTTTGCCCTGCAGAAGAAACGCTACCAGAAGCGAATCGTCCCGCTCCTCCGCCGCAAGTGCCGCTACGACCGGTTGTCATGGACGCTCGACGGGATGCAGCGCATCGATTTCACGGCCGACTTCGATGCCGGGTGCCGCGCGCTGCTCAGAGTGTGGGGAATCGGCTACCAGCGGGAGGGGACGAGCCGGCGACGACGCGGGTGAGGTGCGAGAGCGAAATGCTCGCCCGCTCGACGCGCCCGGGCGCGAAGGAGCGAGGACTCTCCTTTCCGTCGCGTGGCCGCGAGTGTACCACCGGCACGCCGATCGACGGTCGCGAGGAGGAGACGCCGTTCTTCGGACCGTGAGTGACGCGGCCGAGCGCGCGCCGTCCGTTCGGACCGCACGCTGGCGGCGCGGAAGAGGTTCCAGCTCAGGGAGGAGCCAGCGAGAACGCGCCGACCGCCTCCGCGCGGGCGGCCGGCCGCGTCGCGTCGCGGGTGGACGCGACGCTCGTCGCGACGGTCAGTGCAGGAGTCCCACCAGGAGCACGCCGGTGCCGAGCCCGGCGA
>CAZWXA010000326.1:0-4942 GCA_964637755.1 uncultured bacterium
AGAGCGCGTTCACCAGCTTCTCGTTCTGGTTGAACGCCTGGACGAGCTGGCGGTTCACCTCCCGGAGCTTGTTCTCGAGGACCATGAACTCCTTCGGGGTGTCCTCGAGCTTCTTCCTGATATGCCCCGTCTCCGCTTCCAGCGAGCGCACGTAGGCCTGGAGGTCCTGCACCTGGATCTCGTATTCCGTCAGCCGGCGCCGGGACGTGGAGTCGGACATCGGCAGGAACTTCGAGAGGCCCTTGACGCTCTCGGACGAGGGATCGCGGCTGGGGTTACTCCCCTTCTTCTCGAGCTCCTTCATACTCTCCCATCCTCGCCTGCTTGACCCCGGAGTGAGCCGCTCGTCTGGTCGTGCTCCGTCGCACTGACACGCCCGACCACGCTCAAGGGGCAGTATAGGCGTCCGCAAAAACGAAAGTCAAGATCAGAGCCTTTGAAATCGCTGAGTTTCCCTCCTCGTCGTGCGATCCGAGGATCGCCGCCGGCGTCTCACCGTCGTGTCTCTTCACGATTCGTGCCGCTCCCGCTCTCCCGCGGCTCCGGATGCACCTGAAACGTGTAGCGCCGTGGGCGGGTTCCTCGTATAACGGAAACATGAAGTCACCGGGAAGCCGCGCGGCGCTGGCCGTCCTGCTCGGAGCCCTGATAGGTGTCGCGCCCGCGCTCGCCGGCACCGGCGCGGCGGAGGGGCGCCGCGAGCTGCGCATCGGGATCGCCGGGATTCCGGCCGTGCTCGATCCCGCCACCGCCCTCGGCGGTGCCACGGCGCTGATCGCACGACAGGTGTTCGACACGCTCGTGACCTATCGCGAGGCGAGCACCGATATCGAGCCCGGGCTGGCGGCCCGGTGGACCGTGTCCCGGGACGGCCTGACATGGACGTTCACGATTCGCGACGGTTTGACCTTCCACGACGGGACTCCGCTGACCGCGGTCGAGGTCCTCGCAGCCTTCGAGCGGCTGATGTCCGCGGCCAGCCCGACCCACCAGAACCCGAGCGTCGTCTGGTCCGCGCTCCTGCGAGGGTTCCCCGGCGTGGTCAAGGAACTGGGGGCCCCGGATGCCCGGACCTTCAAGATCGTGCTCGTCCAGCCGTACGCTCCGCTGATCACGGTCCTCGCTCACCCCGGCTTCGGGGTGGCGCGTGCGTCGGCGGGTCCCGACGGCACCACCCAGCTCGTCGGCACCGGACCGTACCGGGTCACCGAGATCCGGCCGGGCCGGATCGTCCTCGAAGCCGCGCGGCCCGTCAGGGGCGCCAGAGCAGAGCGGCTCGTCTTCGTCGAGATCGCGGGCGACGATCAGGCCGAGGGCGAGTTCGCCGCGAAGACCCTGGACCTCTGGTTTCCGGACGATCCCCCGCGCCGTCAGGACGGCACGCTCTCGATCCCCGGGACCCGGGTCGGATTCCTGACGTTCCAGACAGAGAGGGAGCCGTTCTCTCGCAAGAAGATCCGGCAGGGTATCGCGGCGGCGCTCGACCCGACGCTGATCGGTGTCGGCCTCGAGCGGGGAGCGGTGCCGCTCCAGTCGTTCCTTCCCCCGGGTATCTGGGGACGCCGGGAGGGATCGCCGCTCCTGGGCGCCAGCCGCGAGAACGCGCTCAGGCTGCTGGCGGAGGGCGGGTGGCCGAAGGCGTTCGCGCCGATCCTGCTCGTCCCCGACCTGCCCGGCTCCGTGAACACGGCCAAGCTGGCCGAGAGCATGGCGGCCGCGCTCTCGACGGCGAACGTGACGCTGAGGACGCGCGTGGAACCGCCAGGCAGTCTCCGCGCCCTCACCCAGGCGGGCGACTACGAGCTTGCACTGATCGAGGCGCCGGTCCTCGGCGGCGATCCCCATCTCTTCCTCTACCCGTTGTCGACGTCGGAAGGCGCCACGAAGGGCCCGAACGCGGTGAACGTGTCCTTCTACCGGAACGGCCGCCTCGACGACCTCCTGATCCGCGCGGGCCAGCTCTCCTTCCGTCCCGAGCGCCAGCGTCTCTACGCGCGGGCTCAGGCGCTGCTGGCGGAGGAACTGCCCTGGGTCCCGATCTACGTGCGGCTGCTCTGGGCGGTGGTGCGCCCCGAGGTGGGCGGTCTTCGCCTGCACCCGACCGGGTTTCACCGCCTCGACGTGCTCACCCTGGACCTGCCCGCCGGCTCCGCTTCACGGTGACGAGCCGCCGCGCGGCTGCCGCGACGCGCGGCTCGCCGAGAGTCCGGCCACTCGTCCTCGATCTCGGGCGAGGGGTGGTGGCGCGCTTCCAGGACGTGGCGCCGCGCCGGCGCCTGGCGCGCGGGCTGGCCGCGGTCGGCTTCGTCACCTCGGTCCTCTCGGGGCTCCCCGGGACTCCCGCGGCCGCGGCGCCGCGGCCGGGAGGCACGTTTCGCGCGGTCTTCGGGAGCGACCCGCCGACCCTCGACCCGGCCCAGGCGACCGACACGACGTCCTCGGCCGTCATCCGGCAGATCTTCGACGGGCTCCTCGAGCTGGACTCGCAGCTCCGCGTGCAGGGAGCGCTGGCGGAGACCTGGACCGTGTCCGCGGATCAGCGCGTCTACGCCTTCACGCTGCGGAGGGGCGCGAGGTTCCACAACGGGCGCGAGGCGCAGCCGGGCGACGTCAAGTACTCGTTCGAGCGCGCCGCCCGGGGAAAGCGTCCCTGGGTCTTCGAGAAGATCAGGGGCGCCAGGGACTTTCTCCATGGCGGTGCCGGCGAGATCGCGGGCATCCGCGTGATCGGCGACCGGAAGGTCGAGATCACGCTGGACCGCCCGTTCGCGCCGTTCGCGTACCTGATGGCGTACGACGCCGCGTCGATCGTGCCCCGCGAGGAGGTCCTGCGCCGGGGGGCGGCGTTCGCCAGCCATCCTGTCGGGACCGGGCCCTTCACGCTGGCCTCCTGGCGGCGAGACGACCAGGTCGTGCTCGAGAGCTTCCGCGAGCATTTCCGGGGCGCGCCCTACCTCGACCGGATCGTTTTCCGGATCATTCCCGCCGAGATCACCCGGTTCAACGAGTACCGGACCGGCAACCTCGACGTGTCCGACATCCCGACCGGCCACTGTCGCCTGGTGCAGAAGGACCCGGCGCTGCGCGCGGAGGCGGCGATCTGGCCGATCCTCGGCACCCACGCCGTGCGGTTCAACGTCGAGCGGCCACCGTTCACGGACCCGCGCGTGCGGCAGGCGATCGCCCACGTGATCGATCCGGCGGTGGCGGTCAACGGCCTGCTCGAGGGTTGCGTCTCGCCCCCTCGCGGGGTCCTGCCGCCGGCGATGCCGGGTTTCTCGGCAGCCGTGCGCCGCCTTCCGCTCGACCGCGAGCGCGCAGGCCGGCTCCTGGCGAGCGCCGGTTTCCCGGGGGGTCGCGGGTTGCCGCGGCTCGCGTTTCACTTCAACACGGGCGACCTGAACCAGCGGATCGCCGAGCTCCTGCAGGCCCAGCTTCGCGAGATCGGGATCCCGCTCCAGCTGCGTCGCCTCGACTGGGCCGCCCACATCAAGCTCGTGGACGACGGGACGGCGGGCTTCTTCCGCCAGGGGTGGATCGCGGACTATCCCGATCCCGAGAACTTCCTGACCGTGCTCTTCCATTCCCGGAACATCGGCGCGGCCGGCAACACGTCGCGGTACCGGAACCCGGCGGTCGATCGGCTCTTCGACGAGGCCGACGGCCTGCCACCAGGAGCGGAGCGCTTCGAGCGCTACCAGAAGGCCGAGCAGGTCATCCTGGACGACGCGGTCTGGATCTCGCTCTACCATTACTCGAGCCGCGCGCTGATCAAGCCGTACGTCAAGGGCCTCGAGCGCTCGCCGCTGTCGTCGGCTCCGGAGTTCCTGGCGCCGCTCCGCAAGGTCTGGCTCGACCGGTAAGGTGCTCGGCCGGCTCGGTCGTCCCGTCGCGCAACGCCTCCTGGCACTCGTCCCGGTCCTCCTCGGCATCACCCTGCTCGTGTTTGCGCTCAACGCGGTGGCGCTCGGGGATCCGGCGCGGGCGGGCCTCGGCCAGCGTGCCGACCCCGAGGTCGTCAGGCAGATCCGGGAGCAGTACGGGCTCGACCGCCCGCTCGTGATCCGCTACGTCTCGTGGGCGAGCCGGATCCTCCGAGCCGATCTCGGGCACTCGTACCACCAGCAGCGCTCGGTGACGGACATCATCGCCGACCGCCTCCCCGCGACCGCGCGCCTGGCGCTCGCGGCCACGCTGATCTCCGTCGTCCTGGGCGTGACCGCGGGGGCCGCCGCGGCCCTCCGTCCCGGGAGTCTCCTCGACCACGCGCTGATGACCGCCGCCGTCCTCGGCATCTCGACGCCCGTCTTCTGGCTCGGGATGATGCTGTCGCTCGTCTTCGCGGTGAGCCTCGGCTGGCTGCCGGTCTCCGGGTATGGCGGCGGCGACCACGCGCACCTCGTCCTCCCGGCGCTGACGCTCGGCGCGCTGCACACCGGCACGGTCGCGCGCATGACCCGGTCGAGCCTCCTCGAGGTCGTCCGGCTCGACTACATCCAGGCGGCGCGGGCCAAGGGGCTCGACGAGTGGGTGGTGCTCGGCAAGCACGCCCTCCGCAACGCGCTGATCCCGGTCGTGACCGTGATCGGCATCGGTCTGGCCGATCTGCTTGTCGGCGCCCCGCTCACCGAGACGGTCTTCGCGTGGCCTGGCCTCGGGCGGATGCTCGTGGCCGCCGTCGGCCAGCGCGACCTCCCGGTCGTCATGGGGGCCGTGCTCGTCTTCGCCGTCATCTACGTTCTCGGCAACCTCCTCGTCGACCTCGCCTACCTCCTGATCGACCCCCGCACCCGGGCCCAGGAGTGACACCAAGATGAGGCGAGGCCGGGCCGAGCCGACGACTGGGCAGGCGCCGCGGAGCGGGGCGTGGCTGGGGGCGCGAGGCCGGGCCGAGCCGACGCCGGGGCCGCGTGATTCATCCGCGGGCGGCCGTGGATACGAG
>CAZWXA010000327.1:0-4937 GCA_964637755.1 uncultured bacterium
GGCGCGCCGGTCATCGGGACTCGCGCACCGCTTCCACCGCCCGCGCAATCTCGCCGGCATCCATGGCCATCTCCATCAGGGCCACGTGCTCCTCGTACGCGTCGGCGGGGATCTGCGCCTTCACCGCGCCTTCGATGACGTGGTACACGGGCAGGCCGAGCGCGATGCCGGCCAGCGCGCCCGCCCAGGACGGGTCGCCGGAGGTGACGGTGCGGGCGTACAGCTCGCTCGCGTCCGCCGTCGGCGTGCCGAGGAGGACCACCACCTCGCCGGGCGGGAACTGCTCCGCCACCCGCTTGATCTCCGCCTGACCGTCCAGGTCAAGCGCCCCCGCCGCGGTTCAGACGAAGCAGTACGTCTTCTCGAGGACGACCTCGGCGCCCGCACGCGCCGCGCAGGCGGCGATGGCGGTGCCCGGCACGCCGTCACGCTCGCCGAGGGCGATGACTTTCTTGCCTTTGAGGTTCATCGAGCCTCCCTGCCCGTGTGGGCCTCGCGCGCCGGATTGCGGTCGAGGATGAAGGAGAGCCCGTCCGCCAGCTGCGTCATGCGGCCGAGGAAGAGGCTGCCCTTGGCGAGGAACATGGCGCGGCGGAGCGACCCGTCCTCGAGCCCGTCGATGGCGTGGGCGAGGAACGGGACCGCCGAGGCAATGTGGCCCTGCGTCGGCGAGAAGCCCGGCATGCCGTGGCGGGTCACGAAGGCGGCCGTCTCCGCCACGGCGATCTCCCCTCTGAGCGCGGCGAGCCCGGCGAGGGCGCGATAGTTCAGCAGTGGCACGTTGCCGCTCCCCGCCGGTTCGGTCGCCTCCGGATTGTGCAGCTCCGTCGCGTAGCGGTCGACGTCGCGGAAGCCGAGGCCGGCGCGCGCGAGTGGCGCGGCCACGAGGTGCTCGAGGATCGCCCGCGGCGCCGGCCCGGCCGACACCGGATGGCGCCCGACCGTGTCCAGCCGGAGTCGCGCCGATCGGCCATCGTCCGCCGTCACCATCGCCGCCATCCCGACCAGCACGTCCTCGAGGATCGGCTGGCCGTGCCGAAGGTGGCCCTGGTACTTCATGCCGAGCTTGGCGAGGGAGCCGCCCGCGACGACGGCGACGCGCTCGAACACGCGCGAGCCGACGAGCCCTCCCGCGATCACCAGCGCGTGCAGCGGGCCGCAGCAGAAGCCCTTGACGTCCACGCCCGTGGCCGCGCCGCACCCGCTCTGCTCGGCGACCGCCTTGCCCAGGTTCCCGCCACCGCGCTGATACCGGTCGCCCACCGCCTCCTCGCCGGCATTCACGACGTACTCGACGCGTGTCGGGTCGAGCTGCTGGTGATCGAGGAGCGTGCGCAAGGCCATCACGGCGGTGGCCTTGCACGCGAGGTTCTCCAGAAGGACGTCGGCCGCGAGGCTGCCATCGTCTTCGTGGCCGGCCACGATGCAGCCGATCCGCCGGCCCGAGCCGAGACAGAGCGGCCGCGCCGGCAGAGGCCCGTGGAGGCGGTTGTCGATGTCGGCGGATGGCACGCCGGTGCCGAGCCGCTCGAGATCGCCGGGGGTGACGAGCGGATGGGCTGCGAGCAATGGCCGGATCTCGTTGACGAAGGTGTGGTCGAGACTGACGAGGTCGAACTGATCACAGACATCGAGCAGACCGAAGAACTCCTCCTCCGGCATGATCTCGCCGTGGGGGCCCCAGCGCTTGGCCGGCGCGGGCTCTCGAAACCACGGGCGGGGCATCCCCGCCAGGCTGTCCGGGTGAAGCGCCCCGAGGAGCACCTGATTGGGCGGGTAATCCCGCGCCGCCTCGTAGGAGCGCAGTGCCTGGGCGATGCGTCCGTCGACGGCGGCATCGCGCTCGATGTCGTGCTGCGGCTTGGCGCCGAACCGCACGAGACCCGGGACGTGGGCCACGAAGAACCGGCAGCCCCGGATCACGGGCTGCGCGATCGATCCGCTCATCCTGGGCTCACTCGATGCAGCTCAGGGTGCCGAAGCCGTAGTGATCGTCGTAGCGCCAGGTCGGCGGGAGCGCGCCCGCCACCGGGAGCACGTCCTCGGTCCCCCGCGCCGCGGGCCGGCCGCCGCGGACGGCCTTCGTGGCCAGGCCGATCACGCGCTGGACGGGCGGCGCGTCGGGGACCCCCAGCGTCGCGTTCTTGAAGAAGCTGGTGCTCACGATGGCGTCGGCCTCGGGCAACGGCTCGAGCATCGTGGGCGCGCCCTCGGTCGCGTCGTCCTCGCTGGTGAGGAAGACGGTCTTGATGCCGAGCTCCTCGCACCGCTGGATGGTGCGGATCACCTCGATGAACTCGTTGCCGCCCGCGTCCCACGTGACGATGGCTCCCTGGGCACCGAGCATCGACGCCAGCTTGGCGGCCTGGTTGGCCATGAGCTGCTTCTCGGTCTGGGTGGTCCACTCGGTACGGAAGACGATCACGCCGAGGAAGTTCCAGTCGCGGCCGTGCCGGCGGTAGAGATCGAGCAGGAGCGGGTTGTTGGCCAGAGTCCATGACGTGGCGAAGGCGGTGCGATACGGCCCGGTCAGCGCGCCATCGAGGATCTCGTTGGGGTGCATGAGCCAGGGCGGCGTGAGCTGCGTGAGGCCGTAGGTCGCCGTGCAGAACGAGGTCGGCGATCCCGACATGGCCTGCGGTGAGTGGACACACCAGATGTAGACGACGCGCGGCAGCGACGGATCGACCGGGGGGAGGCTGAAGACTTCCCGTTCGGGAGGCTCGAGCCCGCGCGTGGCCGCGGCCACGTGGTCGGCCACGGTGAGGGCCGCCTGGTGCACGGCGAAGTTGCGCGGCTGGTCGCCGAGCGCGGGGTCGGGCTCGACGACGAGGCAGAGGTTGAGCAGGCGCGCGTACGGGTACATCTCGCCGTAGTGCCCCGCCATGTCCAGATACGTGTCGACGAAGTCGCCCCCCGCATCGTGCCAGTTCACGCTCGAGACCTCCACCACGCCCATCCCGGCCAGCCGGTGCGTCCGCCCCTGGCCGACGGTGGTGATCTCGCGCCCGCAGATGCCCGGGTAGCACACGCCGGGGCCTTCGATCTTGATGCGGGGCTCGATGACGTCGCGCACGGGCCAGATGCGCACCGACTCGCCGGGACGCGCGAGGTCGAGGTCGGCGCTCGCCACGCGTGGATCCTCGCGCACGGCCGCGAGCACGGCGTCACGGTCGACCTGAAGCCGACCGCCGTCGTAGCGGGTCGGGTGGCCGAAGACCAGTTCTTTCACGGGGAACGTGCCCACCTCAAGACGCATGGACGGTCTCGCGCGAGTGGCCGGAGGCCAGCGGGTCGAACAGGGTGGGGCCGGTGACCGGCCGGGTCAGCGCATCGAGCGCCGTGGTCACGATCCGCATCCCGTAGGCGTGATCCTTCTCCGGCCCGAGGCTCGGATCGCCGCACACGTGCTCGATGCGCGCGCCGCGGACGACGCGGTTGGCGCCCGTGGTGAGCGCGAAGTTGTAGATGGCCGTGATCATCCCCACCGGAATCCCCGCTCGCTCGATCTCCTTGGCGATCGTTGCGCCGCAACGATTGCAGGTCCCTCAGGTGGCGACGAGGAGCACGCCGTCCACCCGGGCGCCGGCGAGGTCCGCGGCGATGCTGCTCCCGAGAGCGCGGGCCACCGCCACCGGCGTGCTCACCCCGGGCAGGGCGTAGATGAAGTCGTGCACCCGGCCGATACGCCTGGCCGCCTCCAGCTCGCGCAGGAAGCTGAGCGGCAGGATGTAGTTGGGATTGCTGTTCACGATGTCGTTGAAGTAGCCCGCGTGATACGCCTCCCACTCCTTCGGCGACAGCGACTCGAGCGAGGCCACCGAGTGGCGGTGGAAGCGCGCGGCCACGGCCGCCGGCGCCCGCTCGGGGTTGCCCTTGCGCACGAGCCCACCGGTCGTGACCATCGCGATGGTGGCCCGCGTGAGATCGCCGATCGGCGCCGCGGGGGCCACGCGCTCGGGCTGGTTGTAGGGCACCTCGGTCACGAACGGGCGCCCGTGGAGCTTGGCGAGCAGCATGTCGAGCGCGCGCTGGTAGCCCGGGCGGCCGCGGTCGTGGAGCCGGCGCTTGCCCTGCGGGAGATAGCCTTCGAGCTCCGCCGGCCCGAGCGCCTCCTTCCGTCCGAGCCGCACCGCCAGTCGGGTGAGCGCCTCCAAGGCCGGCTGCATGGAGGTCGCCGACTCGCCGGAGGGGACGATGACTACCTCGCGCCGGAACCCGGTCGCACCCGGGTTCTCCGGGTGCATGGCGGTGATCGCGGGGATCCCCAGCGTCCGGGCGAGGCGGCAGACGTGCGCGCAGGCCAGACCGTAGCGGCCAGAGCCGAAGGCGGGCCCCGCCACGACGACGTCGGGCGCGAGCCGGCGCAGCGCGGCCGAGACCGCCGCCTGGGCCTCGTCCTCCCGCTCACTCATGAAGTTGTCGCCGCACACCACCGTGCCCACGATCCGCGCCAGGTCGCCGAGCCGCTGCTGGAGCGCGCGGCCGGGCCCGACCGCGCCGTCGCGGACCGACACGCCGACGCCGGCATGCTCCTCTCCCCCGACACCCGCGAAGAACTGGTTCAGGTAGTGGACAACGCGTAGTGGCTGTTCCATGACTCCTCCCTCGCTCCGGCCGCCGGATCCGTCACAATATACGCGGAGCCGCGTCGCTGGTGGCGACACCTTTCTGGAGGATGAAGGACGTTTTCGCGCGCGTCCCGTCCTTGCCCTGGCGCGAGGGCCGCAGCTCCGCCGTGCTCATCGCCGGACGGGGCGTCAGCGCCCGGAGTCAAGGGGTCTGGCCTGCAGTCGGGAGCAGGCAGTGCGGATGTCTTCCGGTTTCTCCGGTCCCCCGAAGGCGACAAGCACTGGACCTGCGGAGCTTCCCGAGGTCGATCGCCGACTGACTCGCCTCCTGCTCGGCAGGCTGGTAGGACTCGCCGTAGCGGCGAA
>CAZWXA010000328.1:0-4911 GCA_964637755.1 uncultured bacterium
GGGAGGAACGGTGATGCCCAGGAGACGAACCGTGTCACGACGAGGACCTCGCTCGCGCCCAGGCCGCCCTCTCGCGGAGCCGCGACCCGTTCCCGGCCCCGATGCCTTCAAGGACTTGCGGGAGCCCAACCATGTTCGATCCCAGGCCGCCACGCTTCTCCTGATCGGATCCCATCTGCGCGGAGACGCCGTGGCGACGCGAGCGCGCGCGGAGGCGGCCGGGAGACCCCTGCGCTCCCCGGCCGCGAGGGCCGCCCCGGCGCTCCCCGAGGAGGATCTCCGGGCGCTCGGGTTTCCAGGTCTGCCGGCGGGCACCCCGCGATTTCGCCCGGAGGAGCTGCAACGGGCGGCGGGGACGCGCTTCGCGGCAGCGCCCGCGGCGGAGCCAAGCCCGCTCGACGTGCGGGCCGCCGCGAGGGCCCTGCCCCGGGCGGCCCGGGCCTTCTACCGGAGCGCGAGCGCGGACACGGCGGCGGCCCTGCTCGAGGTCAGCCTCCGGCATCCGCACGAGCTCGTGCGCGTGTCGGCCGCGGCCTCTTACTTCGAGGTGACGGCCAGCCCGGTGCGCGCCATTCGAGTGCTGGAACACGGAGTCCGCAGCCGCGATCCGCTCACGAGAGACGTGGCCGCGCACGCGCTGGCCCACGTCGATCCCGGCAATCCGCTCCTCGCGAGGCTGCTCGCGTCCAGGACGAGGCGCTCGACCCGGAGGGGCTCGCGGACGAGCCTGATCGTCCACGGCACCTGGGCGAGGTCGTCCGGGTGGTGGCAGCCTCCCGGCGGCGACTTCTGGCGGTACGTGCACGACAGCGTGGATGCGAGTCTCTACGGCGCCCAGGACCGCTTCGAGTGGTCCGGCGGCTACAGCGACGCCGCGCGAGCGCTGGGCGGCGCTGACCTCCGGGCGTGGGTGCAGCAGCACCAGCTCCAGGGGCTCGACCTCTTCACGCACAGCCACGGGGGCAGTGTCGCGATGCTCGCCAATCACGCGGGCACCCGCGTCGGGCGCATGGTGTTGCTCAGCTGCCCGGTCCACTGGCCGAAGTACACGCCGGCGTTCAATCTGGCGGGCTCGGTCGTCTCCGTCCGGGTGCGCCTGGACCTGGTGATCCTGGCCGACCGGGGCGGCCAGCGCTTCAACGACCCCCGGATCCGGGAGCACGTGCTCCCCATCTGGTTCGACCATTTCGCCACGCACGATCCCGACGTCTGGCGGCGGCACGACGTGCCGGCCATGCTCTGACGGGTCGGGCGAGTTCCCGCCCGGAGCTGATGGGATGACGGCATGGGGCCTTTGCAGGCGGCGCGGCTGTTCGCGCTGAGATCGGTCTGGACCACCACCGGCTTGCGGTCCGCCGGCCGGGCCCTCGTCAACGCCCTGGGTTCGCCGGACGCAGGCGTCCGGACCGTCGCCGGCATGTTCCTCGTCCAGGGCGGAAGGCAGGCCGAGCCGCTCCTCGAGGAGGCCATTCATCGCCGCCAGAACCTGGCGGCCGTGGCCCTCATCGCGGGCGACATCGGCGCCAGCCGGCTGGAACCGGAGCTCCGGCGCCTCTGCACGGATGCGGATCCCGAGGTCGCGCGGGCCGCGCGGGACGGGCTCCGCATCCTGGCCGCGCAACACTCCTGCCACCCTCCCGAGGTGTCCCCTTGACCGCGCCTTCCACACCTGCGATCCTCGCTTGCGCGCGCCGAGGGGACGCGGAACGAACAGGGGCCCGGTCAGGACGACCCCCCTGACCGTCCGATCCCCTCACCCTGCGCCGGCACAGAGGAAGGTTGTCGACACGAGACGGACACATGGAGGAACGACATGAGCAGCAGGTCTGCCCTGAGCGCGCTCGTCATGACGGTGCTGGTCGCATTCAACCCGTGGGCGGCAACGGCGGGTCCCGAGGACGAGGTCGAGCAGGCCGAGCAGAAGCGGTCGCAGGCCCTCCTCAACGGTGACGTGGCCGCGCTCGACGCGCTGTACGCCGATGAGTTCTTCTACAACCAGGCGAGCGGGAACTCCGTGGCCAAGTCCGCCTACCTCCCCCAGTTCGCCGCGGGCGACGTCAAGGTCAGGAAGCTGGTGCGTGAGGGCGCAAAGGTCCGGGTCTACGGCGACACCGCCGTCGTGACGGCCATGCAGCACATCGACGTCACGTTGAAGGGCGAGGACCGGACGGTTCACCTGCGTTACCTGCACGTCTGGGTCAAGACGGGCGGCACCTGGAAGCTGGTGGCGCGCCAGGCCACGAACCTGCCGGCCCAGAACTGAAGGGCGGCCGGTCGCCGGCTCGAGGACCAGCCAGCCTGCGACGGGGCTCTCGCGCGGCTAGTCGATCGGGCCCCGCGTCACCTCCGGCGGACGCCTACTCGCCCGATCCTTCTCCCAACCGCGCCCGCTTCATCATCTGGTCGGTGAGCTGCTCGATGGGGGCCCGGTCGTCGGTAAGGACCGAGTCCCCTGGCCCAGGGCCGCCGTCTCGCAGCCGGGCCCGGACGGTCTGGCAGACCTCGCGGAGATCGGCGACCTCGTTGCGGTCCAGACGGGCCCTCAGCGCCTCGATGCCCACGGGCTGCGGGAAGCCGAAGAGGAGGCGCTGGTTTCTGAGAGGCAGCTCGAAGACCGAGGGAAAGACGGTGGCCATCGTGGCCGTCATCCGCCGCGCGATGCTGCCATCGCCGCCGAGCGCCAGCACGTTCACCACGACGACCCCGTTCTGGCGGAGCCGCCGTCGGGCGAGCTCGAAGAACTCCTGCGTGACGACGTAGAACGGCGCATAGACCCCCCCGGCGAAGAGATCGGCCTCGATCACGTCGAAGCGGCTCGTGCCCTCCGCGAGGAAGGGCCTGGCATCGCCGACGTGGATCTCGAGGTCGGGTCCCCCTTCGAGCCCGAAATACTTCCTCGCCACCTCCACGACGAGCGGGTCTATCTCGACGGCCGTGAGGCGGGCGCCGGGAAACAGCCGACGGTAGCCCTTGGCCATCGTGCCGCCCGCCATGCCGAGGATGAGGACGTCCTTGCCCCCGGCGAAGATCGGGGCGACGTAGAACGCGTCGTAGTAGAGGCCCGTCAGGACCTGGTCCCGACGGCTCACGGAGTGGATGCCGAAGCGCTCATCGTTGAGGAGGAGGAGGCGCGTCCCGGCCCTCTCCTCGACGATCACCGTGTTGTAGGCGGATTCACCCCGGTAGAGGACAACGGCGTCCGTCGCGCTGTCCGGGAGGAGGAGGACCAGGCCCATCGGGAGCAGACAGAGGAAGGCGCGCGTGCGCGCGACGAGCCCGGCCACCGACGGCAAGAGGAGCGCGCCGATCCAGAGGCGGAGTGTCCCCCGACTGCCGATCGAGGGGATGAGCCAGAACGCGGTGATGAACGTCCCGGCCAGGGCCCCCGCCGTGGAGAGGGCCAACACCCGCCCGGCCGTCGTCCCGACCCAGTCCTCCTGGGAGAGCAGCTTGACGAGGAAGGGAGACACCGCCCCGAGGACCAGCAAGGACGGACCGAAGAGGACGGTGGTCGAGGCGAATGGGCCCAGGGCCGGGCCAAGCCGCTCGAAGACGTCGAGCAGCGGCGGAGCGACGAAGAGAATGAGCATGAGGTACACCGACGCCGTGACGAGGGCTCCATGGACCAAGATCGGCTGCGGCCGCCGGTCGGAGACCCAGCCTCCGAGGAGATAGCCGAGAGCGAGGGCCGCCATGACGGTGCCGAGGAGGCTCCCCCAGACGTAGGTGGACGTCCCGAAGCGCGGCGCGAGGAACCGCAGCCCGAGGAGCTCGAGGGCCATGACCGCCGCTCCGGCAACGAAGAGCGAAAGGAACAGGAGCCATCGGTGCACGGAGAGCGGCCGAGCCGAAGCGCCTCCCCCCAACGGACGCCCTGCTATTACGGCCGCTGCATGAGGTCCGGCAGGGTGATCTCCAACTCCGAAGCGACGTCGAGCACCGCGCCCGCGTAGTCCGGCCCACCGATGGCGCCATAGCTCGAGGCCACGAGCGCCAGGATCCGAAGCAGGTCATCGCTGGTGAACTCCGCGCGGCCCCTGACCTCGACGCTGCGCAGGGTGATCCCGGTCGCCGACCCGCCCGCCCTGAAGAGCGCGGCGTCCACCGCCGCGAGATACGAGGCATGTGCCAGGGGTTCCGAGTCCGCGACGGCCTCCCACTTGATGGCCAGCCGTCGCCCCGTCCCGACGTCCAGGAGGGAGAGCAGCCCGTCCGTCTCGAACTGGGGCACCCGCGTGGCGACCTCGGTCATGACGGCCTTGTACTTGATCCGACCCCTGTTTCCCGTGTCTTCGTCGATGAACTCGTTCTCGAGCAGGTGTTCCTTGACGCACGGGACGATGGCGTGGGCCTGGGTCGGGGCCCAGGCGAGGAGAATCAGCGCTCCGAGGATCGGGATCGCAGCTCTCATGCATGGCCTCCCATCGTCACTCCATGAACTCCTTCCGGCGTCATCTCCGCCGGGCGCGGGCCCACACGAGCGCCAAGCCGCCGAGGACGAGCACCGCCGTGCTCGCGACTGGCAGCCGACCAGGCCCCTGGACGCCCGGATAATCATAGCCGCTCGCGGACACGAAGGGGCCGCTGATTCCGAGTACCTCTTGCCGCCGGCTTCCCGGTCACCCCCTCATCGAGAGTCCGCCCCTCCGGATTCCCGGCTTGCCGGACTGGGCCACCGTGCTTACAATGTGGGCACATGGTGATCAGGGCCCGCATCGTTCGCATCGGCAACTCGCGTGGCATCCGGGTCCCGAAGCTTCTCCTGGACCAGGCGCAGCTCCCCGAGGAGGTGGAGCTTCGCGCCGAGCCTGGACGCCTCGTCGTCGAAGGGGCGCGCCGTCCGCGCGCGGGCTGGGCTGACGCCGCCAGGAGAATGCACGAGCGCGCCCATGACCGTCTGCTCGACGAGCC
>CAZWXA010000329.1:0-4872 GCA_964637755.1 uncultured bacterium
GGCGCCCCGCCCGCCGCGCCACCCGTCCGGTCCCAGTTGCCGCCGTTCATGAATACTCCGGCCGAGACGGGCGCGAGGGACGGCGGCGCCGGCCCGGGTCGCGGCTCCCGGTGACGGAGGATGGCGGGCGGGCCCCGCGCGGCGGGGCGCCGGTCGGCCGTTGCCGGGTCGGCCGAGTTCACGTACACTCAGCCGTCCAGATGGCCGAGCCCCTCCAGCCGAGACAGCGACACCGCGGGAACGTCCTGGGAGCCCTCGTCCTCGTCCTCGCACTCGTCGTGAGCGTGGCCTGGCCTGTCGCGAGCCAGCCCCGGCGTGGCGCGCCGGCGCCCGTCTCCCAGCCAACGCGAGGCCCCAGGTACGGCGGCGTCCTGAACCTCATGCAGCGAGAGGACCTGCCGCAGGGCTTCTCGCTCCACGAGACGGCTACCAGCTCCACGGTGTGGCCCAGCATGCCGTGCTTCAGCAACCTGGTGCTCTTCGACCCGCTCCGGAAGGTCGAGACGCCCGAGACCATCATCGGCGAGCTGGCCGAGAAGTGGTCGTGGCAGGACGGCTACCGGAGTCTCGTCTTCGGGCTTCGCCGGGACGTGAGGTGGCACGACGGCCAGCCGTTCAGCTCGAAGGACGTCAAGTACACGTTCGACATGGTGCGCGAGGCGAAGGACGCGCCGGCCAGGCTCCGGATCAACCCGCGCACGGACTGGTACGCCAACGTCGAGGCCATCGACACTCCGGACCCGTACACCGTCGTCTTCCGCCTGAAGCGGCCGCAGCCGTCCTTGCTCATGATGCTGGCGTCCGGCTACTCCCCCGTCTACCCCGCGCACCTGCCGCCGGCCGACCTCCGCACGCGTTGCGTGGGCACCGGCCCCTTCAAGCTCAAGGAGTGGCGAAGGGGCGAGTACATCGAGTACGCGAGGAACCCCGACTACTTCGTCAAGGGGCGTCCGTACCTCGACGGGCTCCGCTACGTGATCATCTCCGAGCGCGGCACCCGCTTCGCGGCGCTGCAGGCGGGCCGGCTCGACGCGGCGATGCCGGGCGAGGGCACGCGAACGCTCGCGGCGCAGCTCAAGGCCGCGGTCCCGCAGCTCCAGATCAGCGAGGTCAGCCTGAACGTCAACGACAACCTCCTGATGAACACGAAGCGGCCCCCCTTCACCGACGTGCGAGTGCGCCGCGCCGTCAGCCTCGCGATCGATCGCCGGGCGTACGTCAAGGCCGTCCATCAGGGTGGCGCCGTCGTGGGCGCCTCGCTCGCCCCGCCACCGGCGGGCAGCTGGGGGCTTCTGGAGAAGGATCTCGCCCGCTTGCCGGGATACGGAAAGCCCGCCGACGACAAGGCCCGGGCGCGGAAGCTTCTCGCGGAAGCCGGCTTCGGGCCCGGCACGCCGCTCCGGGTCGAGATGGCCACCCGCGCCATCGCGATCTACGTCGACTTCGCGTCCTTCATCGTCGGCGAGCTCCGCCAGGTCGGCGTCGAGGCGGCCCTCCGGCAGGTGGAGACGGCGCAGTGGCACCCCCTCGTCACGCGCCGCGAGTACCAGATCGGCTCGAACCTCACCGGCCTCGGCACCGACGACCCGGACGCGAACTTCTACGAGAACTACGCGTGCGGCTCGCCGCGAAACTACAGCGACTACTGCGACGAGGAGGTCATGAAGCTGATCGAGCAGCAGTCGCAGGAGCTGGACCCGCGGAAGCGGGCGGCCCTGGTCCGCGACATCCAGACGCGGCTCGAGGAGGCCGCGGCCCGGCCGATCATGGGCTGGCGCCTCGACTACTTCGCCCAGTGGCCCCACGTGCGGAACCTCGTCCCGCACAACTCCGTCTACAACTGGGGCCGTATGCAGGACGTCTGGCTCGACAGGTAGCCCACGTCCACCTACGTCGCCCGGCGCGTCGCCATCGCCCTCCTCACGCTCGCCGGCATGTCGATCGTGATCTTCGTGCTGCTGCGGCTGGCTCCGGGCAACATCGTGGACATCCTGTTCGCGGCCGGCGGATACGTGAACGACGCCGACCGCCTGCACATCGAGCAGGAGCTCGGCCTGGACCGCCCCCTCGGAGTCCAGTATCTCGACTGGCTCCGCGCCATTCTGAGCGGCGACCTCGGCAAGTCGTACCGGTACGATCTGCCCGCCTGGAGCCTCGTTCGGCCCCTCATTCCGGTGACGGTCGAGCTGGCGGTCCTGTCGACGGTGATCGCGATCCTCCTCGGCGTGCCGGCCGGCGTGATCAGCGCGGTCCGCCAGGATACCGCCCTCGACTACGTGCTGCGGGTCGTCTCCCTCGCCGGCCTCTCCATGCCGTCGTTCTGGCTCGGGATGGTGATCATCCTGGCGCTGGTCGGGTGGATCGGCTGGATCCCGCCCGTCACGTACGTGTCCGCGCGGGAGCACCTCGGCCTTCACCTCATCCAGTTCCTGCTGCCGGCGCTCGCCGTCGGCTACCGGTCGTCGGCGCTCATCATGCGGATCACGCGGTCGGCCGTGCTCGAGGTGATGCGCGAGGACTACATCCGTACCGCCTATGCGAAGGGCCAGAACGAGCGCGCCGTCATCTGGCGCCACGCGCTCTCGAACGCGATCCTGCCGATCGTCACCGTCGTCGGCGTCGAGTTCGCGTTCCTGATCGGGGGCCTCGTGGTGACGGAGACGGTCTTCAACCTGCCGGGCGTGGCGCGCTTCCTCGTCCAGGCGATCCTGTGGCGGGACTACCCGGTCGTCCAGAACCTCGTGATGTTCATCGCGATCGTCGTCATCCTGTCCAACCTGCTCGTCGACCTGCTCTACGGCTGGCTCGACCCGCGCGTGCGCTATGCCGACTGACGGCCGCGACGGGGGCTTCACGCTCCTCCGCCGCTTCTGCCGGAAGAAGCCGCTCGGCGCGGCCGGCGGCGCCGTCATGCTCCTGATGGTGCTCACCGCCGTGTTCGCCGGTCCGCTGGCGACCCACGACCCCATCGCGACGGACGCGGGGCACACGCTCTCGCCGCCAGGGGTGCGGCACTGGCTCGGGAGCGATCACCTCGGCCGCGACATCTACAGCCGGATCGTGCACGGCACACGAGTGTCGCTGATCGTGGGGGTCGTCTCCACGCTGGTCGGCTCGGTGCTCGGCGGCATCGTGGGCCTGCTCTCCGCGTACTTCGGCGGCAAGACCGACCTGATCGCCCAGCGCGTGCTCGACATCCTCCAGGGCCTGCCGCTCCTCGTGCTGGCCCTGGTCATGTCCGCGGTCCTCGGGCCGTCCCTCCCGAACGTGATCATCGCGATCTCGGTCCCGATCATCCCGCGCGCCGGCCGGGTCATCCGGGCGAGCGTCCTCTCGATCCGGGAGATGCAGTACGTCGAGGCCGCCCGCGCGCTCGGCCTCGGCCATCTGCGCCTGGCCTTCCGTCACGTGATGCCCAACACGATCGGCCCGTTCATCGTGCTCGCCACCGCCCAGCTCGGGAGCGCGGTCCTCGTGGAAGCCTCGCTCTCGTTCCTGGGCCTCGGGGTGCCCGAGCCCTATCCGTCCTGGGGGCGCATGCTCTCGGTCTCCGCCGCCGAGTACGCGCAGAACGCGCCCTGGCTCGTCCTCTTTCCGGGACTCGTGATCAGCCTCTCGGTGTTCGGCTCGAACCTGCTCGGCGACGCCCTGCGCGACACCCTCGACCCCCGGCTCCGGGGCGCCTGACCTACCGGCCAGCCACACCGCCTGCCGCGTGGCGCCCGCCGCAGGCCGATCGCGCGAGATGTCCGCGGGGCGACGCAGTGACCTCGATCGGACACCGCCATGCGATCGAGATGTATCTCAACGGACGCATTGACCGTCCCTGACACGCCCGATATCCTTCTTGGGAGGACTCTCACAGGCGGTGGAGGTGGAGCGAGATGGATGAGGCGACGGTGCGCACGCGGAAATGGACCCGAGTGGAGTACGACCGGCTCGTCGAGGCCGAGATCCTCGGGCCGGAGGACCGTGTCGAGCTGCTCGGCGGGGAGATGATCGTCAAGGAGCCGCAGCACAGCTCCCACGCCACGAGCATCCTTCTCGTCCAGCGCGCGCTCACCGCGGCGTTCGGATCCGGCTGGGACGTCAGACCGCAGATGCCGGTGGCCCTCGATGACGACTCCGAACCCGAGCCGGACGTCTCGGTCGTGCCCGGCAAACCGCGCGACTATCGCGATGCGCACCCCGAGCGGCCGGTCCTCATCGTGGAGGTCGCGCTGTCGCGCCTGGGCTTCGACCGCGAGCACAAGGGCAGCCGCTATGCCCGGGCTGGCATCGCCGACTACTGGATCGTGAACATTCCGGACCGGCGCGTCGAGGTCTACCGCGAGCCCCTTCCAGACGGCATGGCGCCGTTCGGCTGGCGCTACGGGCGCGCCGTTGTGCTCGGCCCCGGCGAGCGCGTCTCACCGCTCGCGGCCCCGACGGCGGCGGTCACCGTCGCCGATCTGTTGCCATAGATCGAGGGCGGGGGGCGGCGCACACGGCGATGCGAAGCGGTCCGTTCTCGCCGAAGGCGCTCTGCCTGAAGTGGAGGAGGAACCGGTGAAGAGAGCGGGCCTGACCAATGCGGAGATCCGAGCCCGTGGCTGGGATGTGCTCGTCGAGCACCTGGGGGCCGCGGGGGCGTTGCGGTTTGCGATTCAGACCGAGCGGGGTCAGGGAAGCTCCGCCGCGCGGCGCCACCGGATGCTCGGTGGCCTGTCCGTCGATACGCTGGTCCGGCGGATGCGCGCTGCTCGTGGACGAAGGGCGTCACGCGGCCGCCGATCGTGAAGGACCGACCGCAGTCTCCATAGCGGAGAGCTACAGCAAGTCCAGCAGCGCCTTCGCCTCGGTGAGGTCGGGCTTGTCGAAGCCTTCGGTGAA
>CAZWXA010000330.1:0-4860 GCA_964637755.1 uncultured bacterium
ACCTCGTATTCGATCTCCACCAGACCCGCGGCGTCTTCGGCGCCGGCGGCCGTCTCGGCCACGACCGCCGCCACGGGATGGCCCACGAAGCGCACGCGGTCGACGGCCAGCGGGGACCTGGAGCGGGCCGTGGGATCGCCCTTGGCCAGCCCGAGATCGCCGGCGCTGAAGACCCCCAGGACGCCCGGCACCGCCGCCGCCGCCTTGGTCTCGATGCGAGTGATGCGCGCGTGGGCGTGCGGACTCAGGACCAGGCGGGCGTGCACCATGCCGGGCAGCGTGAGATCCGCGGCGTAGCGAGTGAGGCCGGCCACCTTCTCGCCGCCGTCCACGCGACGCAGGGACCGGCCAATGGATGATCTCAGTGACATTCAGGCGCCTCCACATGCTCGACGTTCGATCGGACCGATCATACCCCGGCCGCGATCGCCTGGAGACCAGAGAGCGCAAAGACCCAGGCTGCGCCGTCTCGATCGCGCGCGTTCCAGACGATGCGGGGGCAGTGCCGACCGCCGCTCGACCTCCCGGCGGACCTGCCGTCACCTGCCGTCACGACCGCCAGGGAACGCTATACTGACATGGTGCCCGCCCGGGAGATCGAGGAGAGGTGGCTGGCGCAGTGGCGCCACGCGGGGGCGGCGCTGGCCGAGCAGCGCCGGCGTGAGCTCAGGGCGCTGACCGACGAGGAGGCGCTGGCGGCCACCGAGGCGCTTCTCGAGCTGGGGGCCTCGCTTCCCATCTCCCGCGCGCGGCTCGTGACGTCGGGTCTCGTCGCCCAGCAGGCTCTCTTCCACGGCAAGCCCCTGCCCGCGTGAACCCGCTCTTCGCGGCGGCGCTGGAGGTGCAGACCTTCTGCCGCGCGAAGGGCCAGTTCTTTTGCTTCATCGGCGCGCTCGCCGTCCAGCGATGGGGTGAGCCCCGCCTGACCCAGGACGTCGACGTCACCGTCATCACCCCGGGTGCTGCATCCTAGTCAGACGTGCTCTGCCGTGCGGTCACTTCGGGATCCGAATTCGGGAAGGCGGCCCACTCGACAGCTCTCCCTTCTGGTCCTGGCGTCGGTCAGGCGCTAGCGCTGCGAGTCCTCCCCGTCGTCGCTCGTAGCGAGCAGCAGCTCAAACCTGACGGGCCCGCCACGCACGGGAGGGGGCTCGAGGGCCTCGATGAGGGTAATCACGAGTCGCCCATCCACATTGCCCACCGCCGACACATGCACTTCACCTGCAGGAAACAGTTCCACGCGGAGGACGAGTTGAGTGATGTCCCCTCGGGTGCCGAAGTGTCCCTGGATCACCTCCACAATGCGATCGGTGTAGGCGGCGAGTAGCACCGGCGACGCACGTTGCGCAAGGTCGTCGTCGCTAGTCAGCATCACAGCTGCTGTCACTCGGAAGATGCCGTTCGGCGGTCGGGGTCTGGATGCGCGTGGGTAATAGGTTCTCCATCCACCTTCGGCTGGATATGCGCGCCCGTCCAACGGACTCACGTAGGTGTCGGCGATACACTCGAGCGCCAGGGAGTACCCCTCCTCCTCGCACTCGATCGTCAAGGGTTCTCCGTTGTCGATCGCGGCGCGGAGGTGAGACCAGGACGCCTCGGTGAGCAAGACGACGGCGCCATCCTCGAGGATCCGCCCGACGTCTTGGGCCTGCCCGGCTGCGAGTCCCAGGAAGCACAAGGAAAGACGTCTGCCGCGGCTGCCGGGCGGCGTGATGGCCGACATCTGCCGCTGGCCTGGGAGCCAGATGAGCAGGCCGTCGGCCTCGAGGTCCGGTTGCAAGACGAGCGCGAGAGCGACATTGGGCGGAGCGTCCCCCAGAGCGCGCCCCAGCGCATCCCGCGACGTGGGATGGAAGCGCAGCACGATGCGGTGGCCCTCAATCCGCCCGGAGACACCGGGGAGGTTCGCGTGGGCGAGTTTGCCGAGCACGCTCGCATCGTCACCGAGGTGCGCCGCGACGACGGGCCGCTTCCGCTCCCACCACAGCGGACATGGGTAATAGCGGTAGTGCGCGCCCAAACGGGCCATGACTCGCGTCAGCCCGAATGCCTTGACCGCGTCCATCTCCTCGCCGACCAGAGGGATCGCGGCCAGTGAGGACAGTGGGATGTCGACGCCTGTGATCCGTTCCGGCCTGAGGTATCCGACCCCGCGCACGCTGCCGGGACCACCGCTCGAGGCGAACTCGGAGAAGCCACCGACATCGACTCGTCGCCCCTGGGCCGCGAGTAGATAGACTGTCCTCAGGAACTTGAGCACCTCTGCGCCGAACTCACGGTGATCCTCGTCGGCGCTTCTCGACACGGTGAGCACCATCTCCTTCTGCCCGTGCGCAATCAATCCGTCGCTCACAAAGGTCCAGCAAGGGAGGGGAGTGTCCGCCGTCGGGAGGTCATGCGCGAAGATGGTCGCAATCAGTGACCCCGAGATGATCTCAATCTTCGCGGGAAACGATAGATCCTCCGACCGAGAAGTGCCCACCCGCCAGGATCTGTCCCACCAGGCCATAGGTACCCCCGCATACTCCACGGCTCC
Source organism: uncultured bacterium (assembly GCA_964637755.1). Lineage (GTDB taxonomy): Bacteria > Methylomirabilota > Methylomirabilia > Rokubacteriales > CSP1-6 > AR9. The sequence continues at coordinate 2,537 of CAZWXA010000330.1, forward strand.
GCTGTCATTGACAAGCCGCTGCCTCGAACTGCTCAGCAGGTACGATTCTATTGAAAGGTGGAAGCGATAGCGAGACGGCTTCGGGAACGAGGAGGCCTTCGTCGACGCCCTCCTCGCGCATTTCCGGGGACGCCGGCCCGATGTTCGGGAGTTTGCCTTGCGCCACCGGGTCGTCCTGCTCCGATCGACCGCCGGAGTGCCGGTCGATCTTGCACTCGGCGCCATGCCGTTCGAGAAGCATGCGGTGGATCGCGCGGGGGGCTTCGAGATCGGCCAGGGCGTCGTGATCGCCACGTGCAGTGCGGAGGACCTGATCGTGTTCAAGGCCTACGCGGGTCGGGAGAAGGACTGGCTCGACATCGAGGGCATCGCCATCCGGCAGGCCGGGAGGCTCGACGAGCGCCTGCCCTGGTCGGAGCTCCTCCCGCTGCTGGAGCTGAAGGGCGCCCCCGAGGATGCCCACCGGCTCCGGATGGTCCTCGACCCCGCGCGAACGTGACCGGCGGCGGGCGGGCGCCTCGCCGCCAGCAGCGGCGTCCCTCCGGCAAGGCTGCGCCGAGCTTCCGCGGTGCGCCGGGCCACGCCGAGTCCGTCGCCTTCGACGACCGCCGGGAAAGCCGCTCCATGGCGCGGCGCGAGGCGGACCGCCGGGGAGCTGGACCATCCACCTGCGGGCTGATGTAGAGTAGGGCGCGACATCCGACTTCAGGGAGGAAGCGCATGGCCCGCAAGCCCGCGTCCCCGACCACACCGCCGGTCCCCAGGCCCGTCACGCCCGACGCCATCGATCCTCGGCACCGCTGGGACCGGCCGCTCCAGGCGCCCGGGCACATGCAGGTGGATTTCGAGGAGCGCGTCGACTTCCGGCGGCTCCACGCGTACCGCCTGGGCCGGGTGCGCCAGGCGCTGGCCGGGTCCGGCCTGGGGGCGCTGCTCGTCTTCGACCAGCACAACGTGCGCTACATCTCGAGCACGGTCATCGGCGAGTGGGCGCGCGACAAGCTCATGCGCTGGGCCCTCCTCACCGGCGGAGGCGAGCCCTGGGTCTGGGACTTCGGCTCGGCGGCGCGGCACCACCGGCTCTACGCGCCCTGGATCCCCGAGAAGCAGGCGCTGGCGGGAATGGTGGGGATGCGGGGCGCCGTCTCGCCGAAAGCCGGCCTGTTCACGCAGGCCGCCCGGCAGATCAGGGACATCCTCCAGGCCGAGGGCGTGGCCGGGATGCCGCTCGGCATCGACGTCGTGGAGCCGCCGTTCCTGTTCGCGCTCCAGGAGGCCGGGATCGAGGTGCGCGACGGCCAGCAGGTCATGCTGGAGGCGCGCATGATCAAGAGCCAGGACGAGCTGACGCTCCTCAACATGGCCGCGGCCATGGTGGACGGCGTCTACCAGGACATCTTCGAGGCGCTCAAGCCCGGCGTGCGGGAGAACGAGATCGTGGCGCTGGCCAACAAGCGCCTCTACGAGATGGGCGCGGACTGCGTGGAGGCGGTCAACGCCATCGCGGGCGAGCGGTGCAGCCCCCACCCCCACAACTTCACCGACCGCCTGATCCGTCCGGGCGACCAGGCGTTCTTCGACATCATCATGTCCTTCGTCGGCTACCGGACCTGCTACTACCGCACCTTCAGCGTGGGTCGCGCCACCCGGGCCCAGGCGACCGCCTACAAGAAGGCCCGCGAGTGGATGGACGAGGCGATCGCGCTCATCAAGCCCGGCGTCACCACCGACAAGATCGCGCGAGCCTTGCCCAGGGCCCAGGACATCGGGTTCGACAGCGAGATGGCGGCCTTCGGTCTCAACTTCTGCCATGGGATCGGGCTCGGGCTCCACGAGCGCCCCATCATCAGCCGCCTGAACTCCTTCGCGGAGCCGATGGAGCTCGAGGTCGGGATGATGTTCGCCGTGGAGACCTACTGCCCGGCGGCAGATGGCGTCTCGGCCGCGCGCATCGAGGAGGAGGTCATCGTGACGCCGAGCGGCGCCCAGATCATCACGCTGTTCCCGGCCGAGGAGTTGCCGATCGCGAACCGCTACTGAGAACCGCGCCGGCCGCCGGATCGTGCCGCGGACGGGTTGCCCGCTCGGGGCGACTCCGGCGGCCGCCGTGAGCCCGAGGCCGGGTAGGCGACCGCTTCGACGAAGCCCCATGAATTCCGTGTCCGCGACCCCGGAGCGCGCCGGCGCGGTCCGGTCCCCGGGGCGCCGGGAGGAGGCCTACATGAACATCGATCTCGGGGGCAAGGTGGCGCTCGTCACCGGCGCTGGCCGCGGTATCGGCCGGGAGATCGCGGTGACGCTCGCCGGCGAAGGGGTCACGACCG
>CAZWXA010000331.1:0-4858 GCA_964637755.1 uncultured bacterium
TACTCGATCGTCAAGCGCCACGGCGGCGAGATCCGGGTCGACAGCCAGCCCGGCCAGGGTGCCACCTTCACCCTGACCTTCCCGGTCGCGACGACCTGGGGGGAGGAGCCGGCCGGCACGCCGGTGAGCCCCGACAGCCGGCGGCCCGCTCGCGTGCTCGTCGTCGACGACGAGCCGCAGGTGCTGGCCGTGCTGGAGGAGATGCTCCAGCAGGCTGGCCACGACGTGACGGGGGCCGCCAGCGGACCGACGGCGCTCGAGGCCTTCGCGCCCGGCCGCTTCGACGTCGTGGTGACCGACATCGGCATGGAAGGCCTGAACGGCTGGCAGCTCGTGGAGCGCATCCGCGCGCAGGACGCCCGCGTCGCGATCCTCTTCGTCACGGGGTGGGGGCTCGATGAGCTCGAGCGGCAGCGGCTCGTGGCCCTCGGGGTGTGCGGGTGCCTCCACAAGCCGGTGCCGGCGGTCGATCTCGACAGCGCCGTGCGGTCAGCGGTCTCGGCAGCCCGGTGAGCGGGGGCACCGCCGCGACGTCCGGCGCTCAGCGCTTTGCGGCCTTCCTCGCTGGCGCGGGGTCCGCGCGCTTGCCGGCCATCCGGGCGGGGGGCTTCTTCACCTCGGCGGCGCGCTGGGCGAGGCTCGTCTTCAGTGCCTCCATGAGGTCGATGACGTGACCGCGCTCCGCGCGCGGTGCTGCGGGACCCAGCGCCTTGCCTTCGGCCTTGCCGTTGACCAGCTCGAGGACGCGCTGGCGGTACTCGTCGGTGTACTTGCCCGGTTCGAACGTGTCGCTCGCCAGCTCGCGGAGTAGCTTGACCGCCAGCTCGAGCTCGCCCTCTTTGAGTTTCGCGCCGGCCCCTTTGTCGATCTCGCCGAAGTCCCGCACCTCGTCGGCGAAGTACATCGTGTGCAGCATGAGGCCTCCCTGGGCCGCGCGGACGAGCACGAGGGTCTCCTTCCCCCGCATCACGAACCGGGCCAGCGCGCCGCGGTCGCTCGTCGCCATCGCCTCGGCGAGGAGCCGGTACGCCTTCTCCCCGCCCTTGTCCGGGCCGAGGTAGTACGTCTTCTCGAAGTAGATCGGGTCGACGCGATCGAGCGGCACGAACTCGGCGATGTCGATGGTCCTGGCGGCCTCGCCCTCGAGCGCACGCAACTCGGCATCCGTGACCGTCACGTACTGGTCCTTGGCGAACTCGTAGCCCTTCACGATCTCGCCACGCTCGACGGTCACGTTGTCCGCGGGGCAGACGTACTGCTGCCGGACCCGGGTGCCGCACGTGCCGTGCAGCAGGTTGAAGGAGACGCCCTGCGGCGACGCCGCCGTATAGAGCTTGATCGGAATCGACACGAGACCGAAGCTGATGGTGCCCGATCCGATGGAATGCGGCGGCATGGTGGCCGTATGGTAGCACCGTGAAGTGGCGCCGGCCCGCGATTGTCCTCACCACAAGATGTGGCCCTCGCCGGATCGAGGGGGGCACATCTTGAGCCCGCCGGCGTCCCGGCTCGCGGCCTATCGCCAGAAGCGCGACGCGGCGCGGACGCCCGAACCCTTCGGAAGCGAGCGTTCCCGCGCCGACGGCCGGCGCTTCATGATCCACAAGCACGCGGCGCGTGCGCTGCACTACGACCTCCGGCTGGAGATGGGGGGGGTGCTCGCCTCGTGGGCGGTGCCGAAGGGGCCATCGGCGAGGCCGGGAGACAAACGGCTGGCGGTCCACGTCGAGGACCATCCGCTCGAGTACGCCGAATTCGAGGGGGTGATCCCCGAGGGGAACTACGGGGCGGGCCCGTCGATCGTCTGGGATCGAGGCGTGTATCGGCTCGTGGACGGCGCCGACCCGCTCGGCGCCGTGGCGAGCGGCACGCTCGACCTCGAGTTCTTCGGCTACAAGGTCCGCGGGCGCTATGCGCTGGTGCGGACCGCGCGGGGCGAGAAGCACTGGCTGCTCATCAAGAAGGCGGACGCCTTCGTGTCCGGCGACGAGCTGACGGAGCGGTACCCGGAGTCCGTCCTCTCCGGTCTCCTCGTCGAGGAGCTGCGCGACGGCGCCGGCCGCGCCGAGCGGGTCCGGGCCTGGCTCCGAGCCGCCGGACCGCCGCCCGGAGTGGTGCGACCGTCCGGGCAGCCGTTCGCGCTGGCGGCCCTCGTCGACCTCCCGCCGGAGGGGGCGGGCTGGCTCTACGAGATCAAGTACGACGGCGTGCGGGTCCTGGCAGCCCGCCACGGTGCCGCCGTCGACCTCACCGGCCGGAGCGGCCGGCCGGTGACCGGCCGCTATCCGGAGATCGTCCGCGCCCTCGCTGCGCTCCCCCTCGATGACTTCGTCGTCGACGGCGAGGTCGTGGCGCTCGACGTGGACGGCCGGCCGAGCTTCCAGCTCCTGCAGGCCCGGATGGGATTGACCGATGCGCGCGACATCGAGCGGGCGATGAGCGCGGTGCCGGTCTCCGCGGTGTTCTTCGACTGCCTGGCCGCCGACGGCCACGACCTGAGGGCGCTCCCGCTGGCGGCGCGCAAGGAATGCCTCGCGCTCTTCTTGCCGCGTCGCGGCGTCGCCGCGTACAGCGATCACGTCACGGGGCCGGGCGCTGCCTTTCTCGAGGCCGCGTGCGCGCGGGGGCTCGAAGGCATCGTCGCCAAGCGCGCGGCGAGCCCGTACACGGCCGCGCGCACGCGCGACTGGCTCAAGGTCAAGTGCCAGCGCCGCCAGGAGTTCGTGATCGGCGGGTTCACGGACCCACAGGGCTCGCGGTCACGCTTCGGCGCGCTCCACCTCGGCGCGTACGACGGCGGGCGGCTCGTGTACGTGGGCAAGGTGGGCGGAGGCTTCGACACGCGGACGCTCGACAGGATCCACGCGCTGCTGATCCCGCTCGAGCGTCCGACGCCGCCGTTCGACGAGGGCGCCCCCAGGGGTCGCGGCCACCACTGGGTCGAGCCCCGGCTCGTGGCCGAGGTCCGGTTCGCCCAGTGGACTCGCGGGGGGGGAGTCCGGCAGCCGGTGTTCCTGGGGCTCCGCACGGACAGGAGTCCGGACACGGTGGTTCGCGAGCGGCCGGCCCCAGCGCCCCGGGCGGCCAGCCCGCCGCCCGTCGAGCCCGCCGCGCGGCGGGAGGTCAGGCTCACGAACCTGCAGAAGGTGTTCTGGCCGGATCGGGGCTACACGAAGGGGGACCTCGTCGCGTATTACGACGCGGTGGCCCCGATTCTCTTGCCGTACCTGCGCGACCGCCCCCTGGTCCTGACGCGGTTCCCCGACGGGATCACGGGCAAGTCCTTCTTCCAGAAGGATGCTCCCGCGTTCGCTCCCGACTGGGTGCGCACCGTACGGATCCCCGGGGAGGGCAGGGCGATCGCCTACTTCGTGGTGGACGACGCGGCGATGCTCCGCTACGTCGCCAACTCCGGGACGATCCCGCTCCACGTCTGGGCCTCCCGCGTCGGCACCCTCGATCACCCGGACTGGCTCGTGCTCGACCTCGATCCGAAGGGCGCGCCGTTCGCCCACGTCGTCCGCATCGCGCAGCTCGTCCACGAGTTGCTCGGCGGCCTCGACGTGCCGAGCCACGTCAAGACCTCGGGCGCGACGGGTCTCCACGTCCTCCTGCCCCTGGGCACGCGGTACACCTACGCGCAGGCGCGCGGGTTCGCGAACTTGCTCGCGGCGCTGGTGGTCCGGGCGGCCCCCGAGATCGCGACGATCGCCCGTCCGCTCCGCTCCCGGGAGGGCAAGGTGTACGTGGACTGGGGGCAGAACGGGAAGGGACAGACCATCGCGGCACCGTTCTGCGTCCGTCCGCTGCCCGGCGCGCCGGTCTCGTGCCCGCTCGCCTGGGACGAAGTCTCCGCCGGGCTCGATCCCGCGCGGTTCACCATCCGGACCGTGCCGGAGCGCTTCGCCACGCTCCCGGACCCGCTGGCCCCCGTCCTCGCCCGCGGGATCGACATGGGCGCCGCTCTCGCGGCTCTGGAACGACGGTGGCGGCCCGCTTCCGGAGGGCCCGGGCGTGGGAGTGGCCGGCCATGACGGGCCCTGGGCGGGCCCCGTCGAAGACGGCTCGGGTTGGGGCTACAATGCGGTCATGGGAGAAGCGACGATCACCGAGAGAGGAGCGGGAATGAGCGCCAACAGCCTGACGGTCACCGACAATCGCACAGGGAAGGTCTACGAGCTCCCGATCGAGCACGCGTCGATCCGCGCGATGGATCTCCGGAAGATCCGGGTCTCCCCCGACGACTTCGGGCTCATGAGCTACGATCCGGCGTTCATGAACACGGCCTCGACCAGGAGCGCGATCACGTTCATCGACGGGGATCGCGGGATCCTGCGCTACCGCGGGTATCCGATCGAGGTGCTGGCCGAGCGGTCCACCTACCTCGAGACGGCCTACCTGCTCCTCCACGGCGAGTTCCCCACCGCCTCCCAGATGGACGACTGGGTCTACGAGATCAGCCACCACACCTGGGTCCACGAGAACCTCAAGAAGGTGATGGACGGGTTCCACCACGACGCCCACGCCATGGGCATGCTCGTCTCGATGGTGGGCGCGCTCTCGACCTTCTACCCGGAGGCGAAGGACGGGACCGACGCCGAGACCCGGAAGCTCCAGATCGTCCGCCTCATCGCGAAGATGCCGACCCTGGCCGCCTTCGCGTACCGGCACAGCCTCGGCATGCCCTACGCGTACCCCGACAACCTCCTCTCCTACACGGGCAACTTCCTCAACATGCTCTTCAAGACGACGGAGGTGAAGTACGAGCCGCACCCGACGCTCGAGCGGGCGCTCGAGGTGCTCTTCATCCTGCACGCCGACCACGAGCAGAACTGCTCGACCAACGCCGTGCGGAGCG
>CAZWXA010000332.1:0-4857 GCA_964637755.1 uncultured bacterium
GCTTTCGCGGCAGAGAAGCTCCGGCTGGCCGGCGAGCGCGCTCTCGCGGATCGTGTTCGCGTCGGTCCAGTGTGTCCCGCCACGCTTGCTCTTCTCGGTCAAGCTCGCGAAGGCGATGGGCGCGAACGCCAGGAAGGCCGATGCGCTCAACGGCCCGCCGTCTCGCCCCGAAGGCGGCCACGGCCTTGTTGCGCTCACGCTCGATACGCGTTCGATGCTCGCGGGCGAGGGCCGCGTAGACCGGGTGCCCGTGCGTTTCGGCGGCGCGTTGGATCTCGGGCAGGACCCTCTCGACCGAACATTCGGCAGCTGGTGCGGTGTCGATCGGCAGGTCGTTGACGAGCTGGTCCCAGAGGTGACGGGCGGTTGGCATCAGGACTCGGCCGTCCTCGTGAAGGAAGAGGGGCATGATCCGCGCGAGTTGCGCGTCCTCGGCGACGGCGCCGATCCGCCAGAGCGCCCACCAGCCGAGGATCTCCGGCGACAGATCGTCCAAGCGAAGCGTGGGCACTGCCTGGCCCGGGACGAACCTCGGAAGTCGGGTCGTGAGCCCTCGTATCGCAGCATTCTCGAGCGTCAGGGGCTGCACACCTGGTTCCGCGATGTCGCGCCGCGTGAACACTGCCCGGCGCATCTCGGTGCCGTCTGGCCACCGGAGATGGTAGATGTCGCCGTCGCGCTTGACCTCTCCTCCAAACGCGGTGACGTAGGCCGTCGTCATGCGCTCGATCCAGTAGGGCAAGGGATGGGAGGCCAGCGTCCGGGCGAGCCCCGGATCGAGGGGCGCGTCCTCGGCGAGCATTGCGGCGCCTTCGCGCGTGGCACGTGCCTGGTCGCGGACCTGACGGGTCACAGAGTCAACCTTGTCTGCGATCGCGGAGGGATCCAGGAGCGCTTCGGCATAGAGTCGGTCGAAGAGCACATCTGCCTCTGCCGAGTCGAGGACGTCGGCCGTCTTGTCGGCCCCGAACTCCTCGAGGATGACCGCAAGCTTGGCCTCCAGCACCTCGCGGACACGGTACTCGACGGTGTCTGCCAGCACCAGGTTGATAGCGCGCACCGGATGGTGCTGGCCAATGCGATCAACGCGGCCGATCCGCTGCTCAAGGCGCATGGGGTTCCACGGAATGTCGTAGTTGACGACGACATGGCAGAACTGGAGATTGAGGCCCTCGCCGCCGGCGTCGGTCGAGATCAGGACGCGCACGGGCCCGGCAAAGGCTTCCTGCGCGCGCTGGCGCTCGTCCAGGTCCATCGAGCCGTTGAGGCATGCCACGGAGAACCCGCGCTCCTCGAGATGGGCACGGAGCATCTCCTGCGTCGCCACAAACTCGGTGAAGAGCAGGATCTTGAGCGCCGGATCGACCTGGGCGTGGAGCTGGTGCGGGAGGGGGATGACCATCGATTCGATCGGAGCGAGCGGGTGTCGTGCGCGAGGGAGTCGGCAGTGCGTGCGGCGGCTGCTGTATAGACCACGCGCGCAGGGGTGGTGAGGCCCGCCTGGCCGACGGCCCGGAGCCGATCGTTCCGGACACGGACGACGGTGTCCCGGGTGGTGAGCCAGACACGGCAGAGCCTTTCACCCCAAAGGTCCTGAATCTCGAGGACTCGGCACGGCTCTTGGTAGTCCTCGCTGCACGTCCAGTCCCCGGTATTCGGCTCCGCCATCATGCCGGTTCTTCAGGATGGTTACGTTCCGACGGGATGGTCAGGCAGGCGCGCCGCCCAGATGATCAGGAGCAGCTCGGCGTCATCGATGAGCCGGTACACAGGTTCGCGTCCGGACAGAGCCACAGTCTCCGCGATGATGATGGGCACGCCGTCGCCGCGCCGTTCCATGAGGTACCGGCGCCCGACCTCCGACGCGTGGTCGCCGATCGGGCAGCGGGCGAGAAGGGACGTGATCAGTTCGTTGCGCGTCGACTGCCGGAGCGGGAGCGATTCGATGGTGACGGAGTTCGGTAAACTGCCGGGCGAGTACAGTTCCAGACGGTCATCGAAGATGAAGAGACGGATCTTCGAGCCATGGACCGAGTAGTCCCGGTGGGCCACCGCATTCACGATGGCTTCGAACATGGCCCGGACGCTGAACTGCGGGATCTCCTGCCGCTCGGGTGCCTTGATCGCGGCAACCGTCATGTTCCGACGGGCGAAGGCGAGGGCGGCACGGATCTGCCGGTCGATCGGCCCTGTGATCTGTGCGGCATCGAGCTGGTAGTTAGAGTCCTGACGGGTCCCGCGATACCGGACCGCCTCGATGTAGGCGCTGGGAAGCCTCGTCTCGGGGTGGTTGGCACAGAGGAGAAGGCCAGCGACGGTCGCTCGCTCGACCCCGGCGTCGTCGAGCGTCAGGAGCTTCATCTTCCGTAGCGTGCCCAGGGGATCTGCTGCTTGCGGGTCCACGAAGCGGCGCCAAAGCTCCTCGTCGAGATCAGCGGCTGTCGTATCCGGGACCGCCTGCTCCTCGAAGCGGATGATGCGCGCTTGGCTGCGCTGTTGGAAGAGGCGTGCGAGGAGATCGGGCTTCATCTCGCGTCTCGAGCTTCCGATCCGTTGGAAGTAGCCTCCCGGGCTCTTGTGGACGAAGAGGCTTCGGGGTACGTCGATCTTGACGACCGGCTGGCGGGTGCCCAGCGTGTCGGGGAGCTCGAGACGGGTGATGCGGACCGTGAGGGGTGGGTCGACGCTGTCGTTGCAGATCTCCCGCACGAAGGTCTCGACCGTGTCCAGCCTCTCGAGCGGGATGCCGAGGATGTCCCTTGTCTTGTCGTCGACGCCGAGCAGGCAGACCCCATCGACGGTGTTTGCCAACGCGGCCAGCTCGTCCGCTAGGTTGTCGCGCCGGGGTCCCGAGACGCTGGCCCCCTTGAAGATGACCGCCTTCATCTCGAACCAAGAGTCCTCGCCCAGCCGGATCTTTGCTAGCAGCTCCTCCGGCGAGTCAAACACGTCTGGCGCCCTGGCCAATGCGCCGGTAGCGCAGCTCGAAGGCCTCGCGGCCTCCTTCCATCACCCGGCAGATCTCGTCCCGGACCGCCTGTTCCTGGAGGCCTCCTGTGCAGATCGCGAGAGTCTGTCCGCCCCGGACGTCGAGGGCGATGACCAGCTCGGCGTCGCCGTTCACCACGATGTTGGGGTTGTGGGTGACGACGATGACCTGGCGCTGCTGCTTGATCGCCCGGATCTGGTTGACGATGAGGTCGTAAATCAGGTAGTTGTCGAGGTCGTCCTCGGGCTGGTCCAGCACCATGGGCTCGGTGCCGTAGGAGAGGAGGAAGGCCAGGAGGGCGGCGGTCTTCTGGCCGGGCGAGCCCTCCGCGATAGGACGGAAGCCTTGCCCGTCGTTGCGAGGACTGTAACTGATCCTCAGCGAGTCTGGCGGGAACCAGACGGCGAGCCGATCGAGCTTCTCGGGGACGAGCGACGACACGTACGTGGCGAACCGTTGATCGCGGACTAACGGGGCTGGAGAGGTGCTGCGCGCAAGCATTGCCAGACGGTGCTTGAGGCTGGCGAGTCTGGCTTCGAACTCTGAAATGGCAGCGATGCGCGCGGGTGCGCCGGGAGTCTCGATGGCGGCGAGGTAGCCGTGATAAAGATCGCCGAGCAGTCCGGAGCTGTCCTCCACCGCGCCAACGTCCCTTTGGAAGCGAAGATCATCGATGCCGAGAAGTGCACGAAGCTGGGGCTCGACCGTGGTGGTCCCTCCGTAAGGCACCACCTCGATCCGCACGTGGGGGTTGTCGTGAAGGATCGCGGAGAGGAATGCGACCCGGCGTGTGGTCAACTCGACACGGAGTGCCTTGAGGTTGGCGAGGCTGGCGTCGGCCTGCGTCTCTTGATCGGTGAGGGTAGAACGCCGAGCCTCGAGCTGCTTCAGTCGTGTCTCGAGGGTCTGGCGTAACTGCACCAAGCGACCGTACTCGCTCGGTTCACCCGCTCCTTCCGAGCGAAGCGTGACGATCAGGGTTTCATACGAGGCGACCGCCGCGGCGACACTTGCCCGCCAAGCGGACGACGCCACCGGGCCGCGCCAGTTGGCGATCACGCTGTCAGCATCCATGGCGAGCCGAAGCAGTGTGTCCCGAATCCTCTGCATTCCAGCTGAGGTCGCCTCGACGGACTGGCGCAGAGAACGGGTGAATTCGTCATCGGCGGACAGGAACGCGGGATCCGTCTCCGGTGTGATCTCGTCCGCGAGGGCGCGGAGCCGGTCGCCGGCGGTGCTGAAGCTTTCGCTCCAGGTGTCGACACCGCGATCCTGGCGCATGCGAGTCTGGTAGTCTCTGAGGATCTCGGCGTGGCCGGCCGCCTCGAAGACCGCGAGCTTTCGGGTGACGTCATCGAGCTGTCCCCGGAGGCGCGGCACCTCGGCGAGCCCCGCAGCAACCTCGCGACTTTGCGCTTTGAGCGCGAGGAAGCGGGTTTCCTCCTGGCGCCAGCGCTCGTACCAGGCTCGTATGTCGACCTCGGGCGTCTCGTCGACGATGTCGAGGAGAGCCTCTGGTTCACGCGCCAACTCGAAGATCTGCTTCTGACTGTAGATTCGCACTGGGAATCGCTCGGCCACGTCACCTTGGGTTGGCGCCCACGCGCCGTCGGGCTGTAGCTGCTCGATGGCGGGCAGGGTGGCCTGCTGGTGCCACTGGAGGCGAAAGCGGATACCGTCCTTCCGGTAGATCACGGTGGCGTGGGTGTTTTCCGTGAGGAGGCCACGCTCGTTGCGTGAGCGAGGGACCTTCTTGAACTCCTCGAAGTCCTGCTCGAGCCGGCCCCGCAGTTCTTGCTCACGTCGAAGGGCGATGCGGAGGAACTCCACGATCGACGACTTGCCCGTCCCGCGGCCTCCAATGATGG
>CAZWXA010000333.1:0-4849 GCA_964637755.1 uncultured bacterium
CGCCCTCGACGCCGAGGTTGACGACACCCGCCCGCTCGGAGATCACCTCGCCGAGGGTCGTGTAGAGAATCGGGGTTCCGGCGCGGATGCCGCCCGTGACGATGCTCTGGAGCACCGTCAGCATGGGCGGCCAGGTCGCTGAAGAGGACGCATCTGGTTAGCCGGCCTGGGGGCGCCGCCGGTAGCGGCTGCCCAGGACGACGAAGAAGATGAGGGCCATGATGATGTTCACCGTCGCGTACGGCAGGCCGAGGCTGATCTGGACGAGGTCCCCGCCGACGGACAGCACTCCGAGGAGGACCGCCATGAGGACGATGCCGAGAGGGTGATGGAGGGCGAGCCAGCTCACGAGGAAGCCCGTGTAGCCGAAGCCCGTGGAGATACCCGGGCGAAGCCTGGACTGGATCGCGCACACCTCGGCCATCCCGGCGAGCCCCGCCAGCGCGCCGCCCACGCACATCGTCGCGAGGACGTACCGGCCCAGGGGGATCCCGGCCCGGGCGGCCGCCTCCGGGTTGTCGCCGATCACGCGGATCTCGTATCCCCAGCGGGTGTGACGGAGGGTGAAGTGGAAGAGCGCGACCGCGACGAGCGCGAACCAGAGGCCGGCATGGATGCGCGTGCCCCAGTAGAACCCCAGGCGGGCCCCGTCGCCGAACTCCGGTGTGAGGGGCCAGTTGTAGCCCATGGGGTCCTTCCACGGCCCGCGGACGACGTATTCCACGAGCAGGACGATCACGTAGTTGAGGAGCAGCGTCGAGATCGTCTCGTTGACGCCCGCGGCCCGGCGGAGGAGGGCAGGGCCGAAGGCCGCCGCCGCCCCGCCAAGCAACCCCAGGAGCACGAGGCTCGGCAGGAGGACGCCGCGGGGAAGGAAGCCGAGAGTCAGGGCGCCCCAGGTGGCGGCCATCGCGCCCGCGTGGAGCTGGCCCTCGCCGCCGACGTTCAGGAGGCCCATCCGCGCGGGAATCGCGGTCGCCGCCGCGCACAGCATGAGCGGGATCGCCCGCACCACGACCTCGCTCACCCCGTACCAGCTGCCGAACGCGCCCGTGAAGATCGCCGCGTATGCCGCGACCGGATTCCGCCCGAAGAGGAGCAGGAAGGCGCCGACGACGCCGAAGACCAGCGCCGTCAGGCCGAGCAGCCTGAGGAGGATCAGGACGCGCGGCGCGGCGATGCGGGCGATGGCGGCCATTCGTGTCGCCCGCCGGCGCCGGTCATGAGCAGGCCGGCGTCGACGGCCTCGATCTCTCCCGGCCTGAACGAGCCGCTCACGGTGCCGCGGAAGACGACCACCAGGCGGTCGGAGAGCGCGAACAGCTCGTCGAGGTCCTCGGAGATGAGCAGGATCGCCGCCCCTCCGTTCCGGGCGGCCATCAGGAGCTGGTGGGCCATCCGCGTCGCCGCGATGTCGAGCCCCCGCGTCGGGTAGAAGGCCACGAGGAGCTTCGGCCGGCGCGAGAGCTCGCGGAGCAGGAGCAGGCGCTGCACGTTTCCCCCCGACAGGGCGCCGACCGGGATCGTCAGGCGGGGAATCGCCAGCCCGAAGCTCTCGACGCGCAGCTCGATCTCCCGCCTGATCGCGCCCCAGTCGGTGAAGAGGCCGCCGCGGGGCATGTAGTGCGAGCGCTCGGTGAGGACCATGTTCTCCGCGATGGTGAGTCCCGGCGCCACGCCCATCCGGAGCGGGTCTTCGGGAATGCAGCCGACGCCGGCCTCGAGGATCCGCGCCGTCGGCCGATGGGTGATGTCCACCCCGTCCAGGACGATGCGCCCTTCCGAAACGCGCTGCAGTCCGAGAATTGCCTCGCCGAGCTCCGTCTGGCCGTTGCCGGTCACGCCCGCGACGCCCACGATCTCGCCGGCGTGGACGCGCAAGCTGACCCGGTTGAGCCCGGTCCGGCCGCGCGCGGCGGGAACGGCCACGCCACGGAGGTCGAGCACGGGCCGCGCGCCGCCCTCACGGGAGCGGGCGAAGGCGCCCGACCGGAGCTCGCGCTCGCCGAGCAGCATGGACGCGAGCTCCTGCTCCGTCGCCTCCGCGCGGGGAAGGGTTCCCACGACCCCGCCCCGCCGCAGCACGGTGATGCGGTCGGCGACGGCCAGCACCTCCGGGAGCTTGTGGGTGACGAACAGGATCGTGTAGCCGTCGCCCGCGAGCGTCCGGAGGATCTCGAACAGGCTCGTCACTTCATGGGGGGCGAGTACGCTCGTCGGCTCGTCGAGGATCAGGATGCGCGCCCCGCTCACGAGGAGCTTGACGATCTCCACGCGCTGCTGCTCGCCCACGGAGAGCTGCCAGACCTTCGCATCGGGATCGACCGCCAGACCGTAGCGCGACCCGAACTCGCGGAGGTGGTCGCGGATCTTCGTGAGGTCGAGGAACGGCCCCCAGCCGGGCAGCGTCAACGCGATGTTCTCCGCGACCGAGAAGGCGGGGATCAGCATGAACGACTGGAAGACCATCCCGATGCCGGCCCCGATGGCGGCAGAGGGAGATCCCGGCTCGAGGCGACGCCCGTCCACCGAGATGCTCCCCGAGTCCGGCCGGTAGAAGCCGCAGAGGACCTTCATCAGGGTGCTCTTCCCGGCGCCGTTCTCGCCGAGGACCGCGTGGATCTCGCCCCGTCCGACCTCGAGCGTGATGCCGGAGTTCGCGACGACGCCCGGAAAGCTCTTGGTGATGCCCTCCAGACGCAGAAACAAATGAAGGTTCCTTGCACGCGCCGTCCGAGACGGCCGTGCGGGCGGGGCCAGCGGTCAGATCCGCGCGTATTTCCCGGGCGCTCGGTCGAACGTCTCCATGCACCGGCGGCAGCAGAAGTAGACGGTCTGGCCCGACGCCTCGGAGCGATACGGCGTGGTGGCGGTCTCCACCCGCATGCCGCACACCGGGTCCGTCGATTCGGCCGGCGCGAGGCTCGTCGATCGAGCGTCCGTCTCCGTCGAGCCGGTCTTCTGGCCCCGTCGATTCTGGATGACCTCCGCGAGGATGCTCACCGCGATCTCCTCGGGGGAGACCGCGCCGACGTCGAGCCCCGCGGGTGCCTTCAGCCGGCCGATCCGCTCCGGAGGCACGCCGCGTCGCTTCAGGCTCTCGACGACGGCCGCGGCTCGCGTCCGGCTGGCCACCAGGCTCACGTACCCGGCCTGGCTCCCGAGCACCTGTTCCAGCGCGTCCTCGTCGACGTTCCCGTGGGTCGCCACCACGACCGATGTCCGCTCGGTGAAGGTGATCGTGGCCAGTTCTTCGAGGATCGCGTCGGGCGGGATGACCGTGACGGCGAATTCGGCGACCCGGCCGAGCGCGGCGAGAGTCTCGACCACGGGACCGTGGCCGACCAGCACGAGCAGCGGCTTCGGCAGGAAGGGCTCCACGTAGATCTCCAGCGTGCCGCCGCTGTGGCACGTCATCGGGTACTCGAGCATGCCCTCGGTCGGGCCGCGGCCGCTCCCGGCCTCACCCCCGATGAGCCCGATGAGCCGCGGCTCACCATCCCGGAGCGCGTGGAGTGCTTCCCGGACGACGACGGGCTCGGCGCAGGCGCCGCCGATCCACCCGGACACCGTGCCGTCCCGTCGGATGAGCGCCCTGGCTCCGGGCTTGGCCGAGGTCGGTCGCTCGCACCGGACCACGGTCGCCATCGCGAACGGCTCGCCGCGGTCACGGAGTTCGAGGGCCTGGGCGAGGAGGTCCTCGCGGTCCATCTCTACTCCGAGATCCCCCTCTCGCGCAGGAGCTTCCAGACCTTGGGCGGGGTGATCGGGATGTCGACATGGCGCACCCCGAGGTGCCACAGCGCGTCCACCACCGCGTTGGCGATCGCGGCCGGGGCGCCGACCGTCGCCGACTCGCCGACCCCCTTCGCGCCGAGCGGATGGTGCGGTGACGGGGTGCAGGTCTTGTCGGTCTCCCACTTCGGGGTCTCGACCGCCGTCGGCAGCAGGTAGTCGATGAAGCTCCCGCCCTGGATGTTGCCGATCTCGTCGTAGGAGATCTCTTCGAGCAGCGCCGGGGCGAACCCCATGGTCAGCCCGCCGTGGATCTGGCCCTCGACGATCATCGGATTGATGATGTTGCCGCAGTCGTCCACCGCGACGAACCGGCGGACTTTGACCTCGCCGGTGCCCTTGTCGATGTCGACGACGCAGATGTAGCTGCCGAACGGATACGTGAGGTTCGGCGGATCGTAATAGCTGACCGCCTCGAGCCCCGCCTCCATCCCCTGCGGATGGTTGGTGTAGGCGGCGAAGGCGATGTCCTGGATGGTTTTGAAGCGGTTGGGGGCGCCCTTGACCGAGAACTTGCCGGGCTCCCATACGAGGTCCTCGGGCGCCGCTTCCAGCAGATGGGCCGCGATCTTCCGCGCCTTGTCCTGGATCTTGCGCGCCGCCATCGCCGCCGCCGCTCCGGCCACCGGCGTCGAGCGACTGGCGTAGGTGCCGAGGCCGTAGGGCGCGGTGTCGGTGTCGCCCTCCTCGACCTGGATGTCGGCGGCGGGAATGCCCAGCTCCTCGGCGAGGATCTGGGCATACGTGGTCTCGTGGCCCTGCCCCTGCGACTTGGTCCCGAAGCGCGCGATCGCCTTGCCCGTCGGATGGATGCGGATCTCGCAGCTGTCGAACATCTTGAGCCCCAGGATGTCGAAGTGCTTGGAGGGCCCGGCCCCGACGATCTCCGTGAAGCTCGAGATGCCGATCCCCATCAGCTCCCCGCGCTGCCGCTTCTCCGCCTGCTCGCGCCGCAGGTCGGCATAGCCGATCCGGTCCATGGCCTTCTGGAGCGCGGCGGCGTAGTTGCCGCTGTCGTACTCCCAGCCGAGCGCCGACTTGTACGGGAACTGCT
>CAZWXA010000334.1:0-4830 GCA_964637755.1 uncultured bacterium
CTCCACCGCCGCCACCACCTCCGGGCGATGGCTCGGATTGACGCGATCAGGGGTGCCTAGTACGACGGTGTCAGAGAAATCGCGAAATCCAGCGCGGGGACTCGGATTTCCCCAGGCTCGGCCTCGCAACCGGGGTACGTGCGCGGCCAGTATCCACGCGGGTTCGCGGTGTTCGGGACACTGTAGTAGTAGGACAGCGAGCACGTCGTAGCCCGAGCGGCGGTGAGCTGTGGCGACGGTGCTGCTTGCCCAGGAGTTCGGTGCGGGGCTGGGTGACGTGATGCGTCTCGTGGCCGTCGCCCGGGACCTCGAAGTACGCGGCCACCGGCCGGTGTTCGCCGTGCGCAACCTCGTGGAGAGCGCGATCGTGCTTGGCCGGTATCCGGCTCCCGTCTTCCAGGCCCCCCTGTGGATCGGCGCTCCCGTTCACCTGCTGACCAGCTACGCAGATCGGCTCGAGCGGCGCGGCTTCGGCGTGGTCGACGACCTCGAGCCCAGGGTCCGCGCGTGGCAAACCCTGCTGAACCATCTCGATCCCCGACTGATCATCGCCGACAACGCGCCGTCACTCTGCGTCGCCGCGCTGGGCACCATCCCGTCCGTCGTGGTGGGCAATGGCTTCACCGTCCCGCCGACCGGCGGTCGAGTGCTGGCGCCGTGCGGAGCCCCCGACGAGGAAGAGACCGAAGCCAGAGTTCTCGCCGTCGTGGCCGAGGTCCAGCGCCGGCGCGGGCGTCCGGAGCCGGCGTCGCTGGCGGGGCTGTTTCCGAGGGACGCGAGCTTTGCGTGCGTCCTGCCGGAGTTCGATCCCTTCAACACGGTCCGGCGGGAGCCGGCCATCGGGCCCCTCGAGCCGTTGCTGCCGCCTCAGCCGGCGCCGCCGCCGCACCTCTTCGCCTATCTCGCGCGCAAGCACCCGCATTTCGAGAACATCGTGCTCGCGCTGGCCGAGCTCGGCGCTCGCGTGTCCGTGTTCGCCCGGGGGGCTCCGGAATCGTTGAAACGCTTCCTCCGGAGCCGGGGCAGTATCGTCCACGACGAGCCACCCCTGCTCGGCGAGGTGATGGCCCGCGCGTCTGTCGCGCTCCATCACGGGGGCCTTGGCGTCGCGCAGGCGGCCATGTCGGCCGGGCGCCCGCAGGTCGTGATCCCGTTCCCGCGCTACGTCGAGCAGCGGTTCAACCGGGATGTCCTGGCACTCCTCGGCGTCGGGACAGAGGCGTCGGCCGACGCCGCGCCGGAACTTGTCGCCCGAACGCTGACGCGGGTCCTGGAGGATCCGGTCATGGCCGAGCGCGCGGCGCTGGTCGCGAGGGGACTCGCCGAGCGCCCGTTCCAGCCCGCGCTCACCCGGGTCGTCGACACGTGCCTGGACCTGCTCGATCGGGTCGCCGCGTGACCGAGCCGCGGCGCAAGGGCGCAACGTGGAGCCCTTCCGGGCGTCTCCTGATTCACGCATCGAACTGCCCGACCGCGGAGCGTCGGGCTCGGAGACCGTCCCCGGACGTCGCTCGGGGCCCCGGCGAGGGCGTGAGAGTCGAGGTCACCGCGCGGCCATGAAACTCGTGTGCTACTCCCTCTGGCCGGACGCGCCGCGCATCGTCGCCGCGCGCGCGTCCCGCAGGTGGATGGACGAGTTCCCGGACCGCCACGCCTACCGCTGCCTTCCGCTCGCCATCGCCAACACCCACGGCTGGGAGATCCTGACCCCCTGCGCCTTCGCGATCCACTGGACCGGCGGCCCGGCCGCGGCGGATCTCCGGTTCGAGAGCGAGGACGGGTATCCGTGGCTGGATCACTTCATCGCGTCGAACTTCACGCGGGGCATCGTCACCTTTCACACCGGGCACCTGTTCAGGACCGAGCCCGGGTGGAATCTGATGGCGACCGGCCCCATCAACGATCCCAAGGACGGGATCGCGCCGCTCACGGGAGTCGTCGAGACCCACTGGCTCCCCTACCCCTTCACCATGAACTGGCAGATGACGCGCCCCGGCAGCGTGCGCTTCGCCGCCGGGGAGCCCTTCTGCCACGTGTTCCCCGTCCCGCAGGATGCGCTCGAAGGGGTGGAGCCCGAGATCCGCGATCTCGACTCGGAGCCGGAGCTGAAGCAGCAGTACGACCTCTGGCGCACCAAGCGGGAGGAGTTCATGGCGAGGTTCCGCGACAGGGATCCCGAAACGCTCAAGCAGGCCTGGCAGCGCTACTACTTCAAGGGGCAGCTTCCGGGGACCGACGGGATCGTCGAGACCCACAAGAACCGCATCCGGCTCGCCGAGCCGGTCGACCGGCGAGAGCCTCGACGTTGAGCGCCGCCCCCGATGTGACGCAGGAGTACCGCCTGGTCACCGGCAGGGAAGACGGGTGCGACTTCGTCCACGAGGAGCGCTTCCTGACGGATGACGAGTGCGACCTGCTGGTGGCCGCCTTCGAGCGGTGCAGCCACCTGACCTTCAGGACGCCGACGGGAGACCGCTTCTTCGATGACCGCTTCCTCTGGATCAACAGCCTGCCGTCCACGGAGAACCGCGCCAAGCGCCTGATGCAGGCCACCCGCTATCGCATCATCGGCATCCTGCGGGCCTTCTACGCCGAGCCGGCGCCGCTCTACGCCGACACGATCCAGCTCGTGAAGTGGCTCGAGGGCCAGGGCATGCCGGCGCACGCCGACAACGCGCACCCCGACGGCTCGCGTCACAACACGCCGTGGCGCAAGTACGCCTCGGTGGTGTACCTCAACGACGACTACGAGGGCGGAGAGCTGTTCATCGAGCCCCTGCGCATCCGCATCGAGACCCGGAAGGGCCTGCTCCTCGGCTTCCGCGGCGACTTCTCCCACGCGCACGGGGTGACGACCGTGACCCACGGCGTCCGCTACACCATGCCGGCCTGGTACACGGACGAGGTCGAGCACCGCGATCGGTACGACCGTGAGACCTTCGCCGATTGACCCTCCCAGGGGGCGCGCCCTGGGCGGTCGACGCGGCCGGCGGCCCCCTGGGCGGGGGCGAGGTCGGTGGGCGGCGGGCGTTCTGCTGCTGTGCCTGGCGACCATCGGCCTCACCGCGATGACGACACCGACGCCACGCCGGCCGCGGCTCCTGATGGTCGCCCACTCGGCGGGCTTCCAGCACGACGTCGTTCGGCGGCCCTCCCCAGACCGCCTCTCGGTCGCCGAGCAGGCGGTGGCGGACCTCGGCCAGGACCCGCACGGCTTCGAGGTCGCCCATCTCTACACGCGAGGCGACGTCGAGGCGGTCACGCCTGCAGCGCTCGCGACGTTCGACGCCGTCCTCTTCTTCACGACGGGGATCCTGCCGTTCACGGCCGAGGCCCGGCGGGAACTCTTCGCGCTGCTCCGCGCCGGTCGCGGGCTCGTGGGCGTCCACAGCGCGACCGATACGTGGTACGACGTCCCCGAGTACGTCGAGTGCATCGGCGGCTCCTTCAACGGCCACCCCTGGCACCAGCGCGTGCGCATCGTCGTCGAGGACCCGGCACATCCCTCTACCCGGCACCTGGGACCGGCCTTCGAGATGACGGACGAGATCTACCAGTTCCGGAACTGGACCCGCGAGAACGTGCACGTCCTCCTGCGCCTCGATCCGGGATCGGTCGACATCACCCGGGGCGCGCGAGCCGACCGGGACTACGCGCTGGCGTGGCACCGGCACTGCGGCAGGGGCCGCGTCTTCCACACCGCGCTCGGGCACGGCGCGGAGGTCTGGGCCGACGCGCGCTTCCGCCGGCACCTGGCCGAGGGAATCCGGTGGGCGATGCGGGCGGAAAGCGCGACGCTCCCCTCTCCCGGCGCCCGCACGGCGTCGATCGCCGTGGACTGACGCCGGACCGATCGGCTGCTCCCCGGCGGTGACCACGAACCCCGAGCCCGGCGTCCGGAGGCCTGAACCTCCGCGGGGCACGCCACGAAAAGCCGGCCCGGCCCTAGCTTCCGGCCTGGCTCCTCTGCTGGCGCCGGAACCTCTAGAGCGTCGTCGTCGCGAGTACCCGCGAGGCCTCGGCGACCGACGGCGGCGCCCCGGCGTCCTTCCACGGGGCAAGCCGGCGGTAGATCTCGGCCGCGGCCTGGTGGAAGCCGTCGGGCAGCCCAGCCGCCGCGAACGTCGCCGCGATCTCCTCCATCTCGCCGACAAAGCGCCACGCCTTGCGCGCGTTCCGTGTGACCGCAGCCTCCGAGCGCGCGGGGAGATCGGGCTGCGAGAGCTTCCACTCCTCGAGCAGCGCCGCCTCGACGCCCTCGGCGGTGGCGAGCGCGCGCACGGCCAGGAGCAGCGCGGCGCTCCCCTTGTTCCAGGCGGCGTACGCCATCTTGAGCGCGGAGGCCGCGCCCGGCCCGCCGGGAACCACGATCGCCTCCAGCGGTCCGCCGGGGAAAAGCGCCGCGACGCGCGCGGCCGCGTCGCCCGAGAGGTAGAGACGGGTCGCGCCTCGCTTCCGGGGAGGGCCGCCGATGATGCCGCCATCCACGAACGTGGCACCCGCCTTCTCCGCGATGCCGCCGATCTCGCGCGCTGTCCCCGGCGCCACCGCGTTCGCGTCCACGTAGAGGCCACCGAAGCGCGTGGCCGCGACCGCGCGCGCCAGATCGGCCGCCGCGTGAGGCGGGCAGACGGAAAGGATCACCTCGCTCCGCCGGACCAGCTCGGCGAGCGTGCCCGCGTCCTCGAGGCCGGCCGCCTCGGCGCGCGCAACCGTCGCGGCACCGCGCCCCTCGGAGGCCCAGAGCACGCGTGCACCGTCCGCACGCGCCGCGCCGCCGACGGCGGCGCCCATCTCGCCCGGATGCAAGAGCCCGATCGTCGTCATGCG
>CAZWXA010000335.1:0-4830 GCA_964637755.1 uncultured bacterium
TGCCGAATCGCGTCACGCCGGACAAGCTGCGCGAGAGTCGCGCCACGCTGGATCGGCTCGCGAAGGATGCGGGCCGCGACCCGGCGAAGATCACCATTTCGGTCTACGGCCAGCCGGCGGACCGCGACCTGATCAAGCGGCTCCACGACGCCGGCGCCACTCGCGTCGTCGTGCGCCCGGAGGCGGTGAAGACGGAGGCGGAGATGGCCGCGCAGCTCACGCGTATCGCGGAGGCCGTGCTGCGGTAGCGATCGGCCGTGGATCGATCCGCGTGGATCAGCAAGCGCGCGATATCATCGCGACGGACCTTCTGACGTAGCGACAGGAGATAGCCCATGGGCTCCCGCACACTGATCGCCGACACCACGGCCGAGGCCTACCTGCAGCTCCTGAAGGACCGCGGCATCGACGTCTTCCTCGGCAATGCCGGCACCGACTTCGCGTCGCTGGTGGAGGCGTTCGCCCGGTTCGAAGCGGACGGTCGTTCCGCGCCCCGGCCACTCTTGATCCCGCACGAGTTCGTCGCCGTCTCGATGGCCCACGGCTACTACGTGGCGGGCGGGCGACCGGCGGCGGTGATGGTCCACGTCAACGTCGGCACCGGGAACGCGTCGACCGCGATCATCACCGCGTCGCGGGCCAACGTCCCCGTGCTGATGTCGGCCGGGCGGACGCCCATCACCGAGGAAGGGCTGCCGGGCTCGCGCGACCTGCACATCCACTGGGCGCAGGAGAGCTTCGACCAGGCGGCGATGCTGCGGGAGTACGTGAAGTGGGACTACGAGCTGCGCAACGCCGTCCAGCTCGAGTCGGTGGTGGATCGGGCGTTCGAGCAGATGATGACCGAGCCGCGCGGTCCCGTCTACCTGAGCCTGCCGCGGGAGGTGCTCGCCGAGCGGCTCGAGTCGATCACGATCACGTCGCCGCCGCGGCGCCAGGTCCAGAGCGCGCGGTTCCCTGACCCGAAGCGGATCGAGGAGGCAGGGCGCCTGCTGGCCGGGGCGCGACGCCCGCTCATCCTCACGTCGGCGGCCGGCCGGGACCTGCGGGCGGTGCCGGCGCTGGTGGCCCTGGCGGAGGCCGGCGGGATCGGCGTCGTCGAGGCGAACCCCACCCATCTCAACTTCCCGCAGGACCATCCGCTCCATCTCGGGTTCAGCCAGGCGGCGAGCGTGGGCCCCGCGCTCGAGTGGGCCGATGTGATCCTCGTCGTCGAGGCCGACGTGCCGTGGTACCCGTCGGTCCAGAAGCCG
Organism: uncultured bacterium; assembly: GCA_964637755.1. Classification (GTDB taxonomy): domain Bacteria; phylum Methylomirabilota; class Methylomirabilia; order Rokubacteriales; family CSP1-6; genus AR9. The sequence goes on from CAZWXA010000335.1 coordinate 1,254, forward strand.
TCCGAGGACGCGACGATCATCCACCTCGGCATCGATCCCTTCTTCTCGCGCTACCCGATGCGGAGCTACCCGTGCGACGTGCCGATCGTGGCGGAGCCGTCCGCGGCCCTGCCGCTCCTCGCCGACGCCGTGCGCCGTCACGCGAAGGCGGACGCGGTGGCCGACCGGACGGCCGCGCTCTCGGCGGAGCACGCGCGCCGGCGGGCGGAGTGGCGGGCGGCCGCCGAGGAAGAGGGGCGGGCGGGGACGATCGGGTTCGCCTGGGTGGGCCACTGTCTCGACGCGCTCCTCGACGACGACACGGTCGTGGTCAACGAGTACCCGCTCGACCAGCGCTTCACCACGTTCAGGCGGCCGGGCAGCTTCTTCGCCACGCCGCACGCGGGCGGCCTCGGCTGGGGCATGGGGACGGCGCTCGGCATCAAGCTCGCGCGCCCGGCCAGCACCGTCATCGCGGCCCTCGGCGACGGCGCGTACTTCTTCGGCCAGCCGACCTCCTGCCACTTCGTGGCGCGCGCCCAGAACCTCCCGATCCTGACCGTGATCTTCAACAACCGCGGCTGGGAGGCGGTCAAGGGCGCGACGCTCGGGCTGCATCCCGAGGGCTGGGCGCGGAGCACCGGCCACTTCCCGCTCTCGGATCTCACGCCCTCGCCCCGCTTCGAGGAGATCGTGCGCGCGTTCGACGGCTACGGTGAGCGGGTGGAGGAGCCGGCGGAGGTGGCTCCGGCGCTCAAACGCGGCCTGGCCGCGGTCCGCGAGGGCCGGCAGGCGCTGCTCAACATTCTGTGCGAGCGGATGCCCGCCTAGCCGCTGCCGGGTCCGCCCGGCCTACGCGAGGCCGGGGACGAAGGCGTCGCGGCCGCGCGCGTAGGTGGCCTGCCGCTGGGACGGGTTGCGGTTGACCAGGGGCCGCAGGAACATCGGGTGCGTGAAGCTCCGGACCTCGTGCTGGAGGATGTAGAGCGGCCGCCCGCTATCGGGGTCGACGATGTCCTGGAAGCGGTACTGGTGCTCGCCGCTCTCCTCGGTGATGAGACCGTGCCGGGCCAGCCAGCCGTGGGGCCCTGAGAAGTTCGCGATGTAGATCGCGACGTGGTAGCCGGGGTAGGGTGGGATGCCGGCCGTCGTCTCGCGGAAGAGGAGCTCCTGGCGCTGGCCAAGCCGCACGCGGGCAACGGCCTGCCCGGACTCCGGCGCCACGGTTGCGGGTGCCCCGACGACGGTCGCGTAGAACCGCGCGATTCCCTCGGCCATGCCCGGCTCGACGGGGAACTCGACATAGGGGACGCCGAGGGTCGTGTCGCCGAACTCGGGTCCCGGGGCGTGGCATCGGAGCCGGTTCCCCCACGGGCACGTGACCGCGACGTGCTTGTCCTCGACCGAGTAGGTGAACGCCGTTCCGGCCAGCTTCTGGCGCGCCGCCTCGAGCCGGAGCGTCAGCGCGTCGAGGTCGGGCACGACGAGCCCGACGTGGCCCCGCAGCACCTGCGCCTGACCGGTGGGGAGGTGGAACTGCTCCTGGCCGATGTTGATCCACATGTTCTCGGTGCCGATCATCACGTAGGGGTCGCGCGTGAATCCGAGCCCCTGGACGTAGAACGCCGTGGCCAGCACCTGGTCCGGAACTCGGAGGTTCACGTGCTCGAGCGCCAGGATGTTGCCCACGTCCTGATTCCGGCGATCGTAGGTCTGGATCGATATCATCTTCGCCTCCTGCGTCGGCTTTCCGCCGCTGTCTCCCTGCGGGGGCTGCCGCCCTGCTCGCCCCCGGGGTTGCCCGTCTCGCTCTCGCGGTTCCGCGCTCCGAACACCAGCAGGACTGGGGCCTACCGGAGCACCGCGGTCTTCTGCCGCTCGATCAGGCCGAAGTCGATCTGGGCGCCCAGGCCCGGGCCGTCCATCGCGTGGACGAGCCCGTTCGCGTCGACCTCGATGTCGGTCACGAGACCGTACTTCTGGGCCTCGGCCGGCAGCAGCACCTCGAAGAACTCGCAGTTCTTGATCGCCATGATCACGTGGAGGTTGGCGACGTTGTTGAGCGAGTTGCCGCCGTGGTGCACCTCGAAGTTCAGGTGGAAGGCCTCGGCCAGGTGCGCCGTCTTCACCAGCGAGGTGATCCCGCCCTTGACCGCCACGTCGCCCCGCAGGAAGTCGGTCGCCTGCGCGGTGATCCACGGCGCGAACGCCGTGAAGCCGCCGGGCGCGTACTCGGTGGCGAGGATCGGGATGTGGAGCTGCCGCTTGAGCTTCACGTAGTTGTAGAGATCGTCGTCGGCGAGCGGGTCCTCGTACCAGTGGAATCCCAGCTCCTCGATGGCCTTCCCGACCCGGAGGGCCTCCGGGTACTGGTAGGCCCACGTGGAGTCGAGCATCACGGTGAACCCGTCGCCCACGGCCCTGCGGACGGCCCGGCAGACCTCGATGTCGAGCGTGGGGTCGGTCGGCGGATGGATCTTGTAGGCGGTCCAACCGTCGGCCTTGAACCGTGCGGCCTCCTCCGCGTAGGTTTCCTTCGACGGGGAGACTGCCGAGCTGGCGTAGGCCGGCACGGAATCCCGGTACGATCCGAGCAGCCGGTGGATCGGCATGCCCGCGACCTTTCCCGCGATGTCCCAGAGTGCGATGTCCACCGCGCCGATCGCCCGGAAGGTCGTGGACCGGTTCTTCTGCCAGAGCGCCTGATAGAGCCGCTCCCGCTCCAGCGGATCCTGCCCCATCACCACGGGCTTGAGGAACTGGATGAGGGACTCGGCGTCCAGGTGAGCGCCGCGCATGGCCGAGCCGAGGAACGCGTGGCCCTGCACGCCGTCGTCCGTCGAGACGGTGAGCAGCCCGAGCTGGCTCGTGCCGCCGAAGCGCCCGGTGTGCCTGCCGTAGTGCGTCGGCGGGATGCCGCTCCAGGTGAACAGCGTGAGGCCGACGTCGGTGATCTTCATGCCTGTCCTCCCCGGGCGCGGCCCGGTCTCCCCGGCCCAGCCGAAGAATACTACGCTTCGCGCGGGCGCCGCCCCAGGTCTTGTCGACACTCCGATGGCCCGGCCCAGGCGGCTTGCGCTTCGGCAAGCCGCTTCTGTATCATCACTCGGCACGAGTCGCCGCGCGAGCGGCCACGGCCGGGCAGCTCGGATCCGGAGCAGCTCGGCGCTCGCGGTGGTGGGGAGCCGATCCGGCCAGCATCCAGGCAACGGCATCCCGGAGACGGTGTACCCGACGACGGTGTAACGGGGGAGAGGCTCACGACCGATGTTCCGCCAGACCCGTGATCTTCGCATCGAGAGCTTCCGGCCGCTGGTCCCGCCGGCCATCCTGCTCGAGGAACTGCCGCTCAGCGAGACCGGCGCGGCGACCGTGGCCCAGGCGAGAGACGACGTCTCCCGTATCCTCCGTGGCGAGGACGATCGGCTCCTCGTCGTCGTGGGCCCCTGTTCCATCCACGATCCCGCGGCGGGCCTCGACTACGGGCGGCGGCTCAAGACCGTGGCGGACGAGCTCACCCGGGATCTCCGCATCGTGATGCGCGTCTACTTCGAGAAGCCGCGCACCACCGTGGGCTGGAAGGGCCTCATCAACGACC
>CAZWXA010000336.1:0-4826 GCA_964637755.1 uncultured bacterium
CCGTGAACCACCCGCCGGCCCCGGGGCGCCGGGGCCGGGCGGGCGATCACAGCGGGTAGCGCAGGCGCGCGGCGATGCCGCCGGACCGCGCCAGCTCGTCGTGGCTCTCGATCGTCTCGACCTTTCCGTCGGCGGCGAGCACGCGATCGACGAGAACGCTGCCGATCTCCGCCGGCCTGGCCTCCTTCCCGCAGGGGCGGCAGGTCCGACCCTCTCCCGACTGGAGCGCGCCGCACTCCACGCAGACCGCCCCGGGGTGACTGAAGCCGCGCAGCACGTGGAGCCGATGCACGGCACCTCGCGCCGCTGCCTCGATCGTCGCCCTGAGGCCCACGACCGCCCGGCCACCTTTGGCGGCCTCGGTCAGGACCGCGTCCACCGCCTCCGCCTGCTGCCGCTGCTCGACGCGCGCGAGCAGATCGCGCGCGCGCTCGAGGAACGCGGCCGCGGGCTCGTACCGGGCGCCGGGGACGGTTCCGGCGATCCGGCCCGCGAGTCGCTGGGGCAGATGCTGGCGGAAAACGGAGACGTTCCGCGGCTCGCCCGCGATCACGATCCGCTCGACCCCGAGCGTGTCGACGAGGTGAACGAGCGCCGCCGCCACCGCCTCGAAGTGGCGCCCCCGGTGATCCTGGATGTGCCGCTGGTAGCGGGACTGAGCCAGCATCGCCCACCCGCCGCGCCGGTGGTGGCCCGGCACCTCGCTCTCGAGCCTGGTCTCCTCGTCCGTGCCCTCGTGGCTCACCCGGATGAGCCGGGCCGCCTCGCTGTCCACGAAGACGATCAGCACGGAGGGCGTCGCCTCCAGCGCGGCGGCCAGCGGCCGCAGGTAGGGCGAGTCCGAGACGACGAGGGTGTCCTCGAACGGCACCCGCATCGGAAGAATCTCCCGCAGGTCGATCGCCTGGCAGGCGAACAGCGCCACGCCGTGGGCATCGGGGAAACGAGCCTGCTCGATCAGCGCCTCGGCCTGCTCGCGGATCCAGTCGAGGTCGGCGTCGAGAGCGGGGCCCCCGTGGGCCTGGCGGGCGTCCTGGATCTCGTTCTTGAGAAAGATCCGGACCCGCTCGCGCTGGTGCTCGTCGGCCCAGCGCGTGTTCAGGTAGACGCTCACCACGGGCGTCGCCGCTCCGCCGATCCTGGCCAGCTCGGTCAATCGCGTGTCGAGATCCATCTCGGCTCCTCTCCGGGATCTATCGAGGCCCCTGCTGCATCCGGACCGGCGCTAGCTCTTCCTCGCCGTCCGGGCGACGAACGCCTGCATGAGCGCCTCGACGTCACCGCTTCCGCATCCCGGGCAGGTGATCTTCGCCTTGACGCGCTCGGAGATCCGCATGAACAGCGTGAAGCTCTTCCTGCAGTGGCGACACTCGAACTCGTACTCTGCCATCGCGCACCTCCTCGGCTGGCCGCTGGCAGGGGCCACCTGCGGTGTTGGCTCCATGCGGCCGGCCTGCATCTGGTCCCCGTGAGAAAGTCTGCGGGGTCCTCCGAGTCCTGCCCGCTACGGCTCCAGCGCCGCCGCCAGGTCGCGGCGGGAGACGACCCCCAGCAGGGTTGTTCCCGCGGTGGTGTCGGTCACGATGGGAATGGTCCGCACCCGGTACTCCACCATGAGCGCCATCGCCTTGATCGCCGGCTCGACCGGGTAGAGCGTGAGGACTCCGCGGCTCATGATACCGCCCACGGACGAGATCCACGTGTCCTCGAGCGCCGGGATGAAGGACCGATAGGGCAGCAGGTACAACTTGAACACGTCGAACCGCGTGACGAGTCCCTGCAGAGTTCCCACGTCGTTCACCACGGGGAACGCGTTGTAGTCGTGCCGGGTCATCAACTCGGTCAGGGCCTCGATGCTGGTCTCGGCCGTGACCGTCACCACGGGCGACGACATCAGCTCGCCGACCGTGACGTCGCGGATCTCGCGCATCGCGCTCACGAGTCCACCCGGCGCTCGGCCCGCCGCTCCGCGGAGGCCACGCGGTAGAGCATGACCGGGACCTCGGCCTTCCGGAGCACCTGCTCCGCGACGCTGCCGAGCAGCGCACGGCCAACTCCGCTTCGCCCCGCCGTCGTGACCGCGATCAGGTCGGCACCGAACGCCTCGGCCTCCAGCAGGATCTCCTTCAACGGCTCCCCGAACCGGACCACGCACTCCACGGGAACGCTTCCGAACTGGAGCTCGATCGCCTGGAGGTAGTCCCTGCCCTCGGCGTCGAGCCGCGCCATCTCCTGGTCGGAGTACGCGACCACTCGCCCGTCCGGGCTCACGCGATTGCCCGGAACCGGCGCCACGTGCAGCAGGCGGACGGTCGCGCCACCGCCGCGCGCGATGTCCGTCACGAGTGGAATCGCCGACTCGGCGAGCAGCGACTGGTCGAGCGGCACCAGGATTCGCTTGATCATCGTCGCCTCCATTGACCCTCTTCGTGTTCTCGTTCCTCGACGAGGCGGACCTCGCCGTCCATCACAGTATGCGCCCGCCCCTCCGCGTCCTCGACGAGGAGGAATCCGTCGGGGCTCACGCCGCGGGCCAGCCCGGCGCGCTGCAGGCACCCGCTCCAGATCTCGACCCGCCGGCCGGCCAGGACGTCGCGGTCACGCCACCCGTCGAGCACCGGCTCCGGGCCCTGGGTCCGGTACGCGGCGACCCACCGATCGAGGAAAGTCAGGAGCCTCCCGGTGAAGGCGTTCCGGTCGATCTCGCGCCTGGCCCGCTCGCGGAGCGAGGTCGCGCCGCGTGCAGCCTCGCCGAGGGCCGTGGAGAGCGCCTCCCGGTCGACGTTGAGGTTCACGCCCATCCCGAGAATGACGTACTCGATCCGCTCGCCGGCCGCCGCGAACTCGACGAGCGAGCCCGCGACCTTGAGCCTGTCCACGACGACGTCGTTCGGCCACTTGACCTGGGTGGGCAGGCCCTCGATCCGGATCGCGTCGCTCATGGCGAGCGAGGGGATGAAGGAGAAGACCGGGATCGCCCGCGCGGAGATCTCCGGCCGCAGCAGGACCGACGCGTACATGTTGAGCGTCGGGGGCGAGAACCAGGTGCCGCCCGCGCGGGCGGGGGCGGAATGCTGGGTCTCGGCGAGGACGACGGTCCCCTCCGGCGCCCCGGTCTGCGCCATCCGGCGGAGCACCCCGTTCGTGGACGGCACCTCCCAGAGCAGGCAGATGCGCCGTCCCACGACCTCGGTCGCCAGCGTTCGTCTGATCAGCTCGATGTTCAGACAATCGGGGGCCGGCCCTCTCTGACCCGACATGCCTCCTGCCCGAGCAACGGGAATGCCATCGGAACAATTCCAGCGATTCCCGAGGGATATCGACGCGACTCCTTCCCGTAGCGGATGCCGGCTGGGGCCTGGCCGCCACATATGCGACGGCATCGCCCGCGGGGCCTGGAACCCGCAGGCGGGCCGCCTCGCCCGGAGGCCCCGGCGCTCCGCGCGATCCCACCGGCAACGGGGCCTGGGCACCCTCGCGCGGACCCGGGCCACCGCTGTTCCGCGTGCCTCGGGCGCCGGCGGGTCCCTCGCGAACCGCCGGAGCGCGGTGCCGGCGCCTGGTCTGAACCGCGGCCGGCCGCCAGTGAGAGCGCGAGGGCGCCGCGTGCTAAGATGCCCGCGATGTCACTGCGGGAAGCGATGAACTTCCTGACCGACAATCCCGTCTTCGCCGGACTCCCTCAGAGAGAGATCGAGTCGCTTCGCGCCATCGCCCAGGAGGAGGCCCGGCGCCCTCGCGAGTACATCTTCATGGAGGGCGATCCGGCCCGCTGGCTCTGCATCGTGAAGTCGGGCCGCGTGAAGATCCTCAAACACTCTCGCGTGGGCAAGGACGTGGTCCTGGAACTGCTCGGGCGCGGCGAGGTGTTCGGGGGCGTGGCCGTGATCGAGAAACGCCCGTACCCGGCCACGGCCCAGGCCGTCGAAACGAGCGTCGTCGTGCGGATCCCCGCCGAGGCCATCGTCGCGCTCGCCGAGCGCTACCCGTCCATCATCAAGGAGATGGCGCTCATGATCGGCCGCCGCCTGCGGGCCGCCCACGATTCGGTCAAGTCGCTCGCCGTCGATCCGGCGGAAACCCGGCTGGCCGCGATGCTCCTCCGGCTGGCCGAGCGCGAGGGGGCGCGGACCGGGCAGGGGCTCATGCTCCCGTTTCACCTCACCCGACAGAGCCTGGCCGACATGACGGGCACGACGGTCGAGACCGCGATCCGCGTCCTGAGCCGCTGGCTCAAGGAGGACCTGCTCGTCGACGATGCCGGGCACCTGATCCTCAGGGACGTCGAGGCGCTCCGGGCCCTGGCCGAAGGCGGCGGGGAGTAGGCCCGGCGTGCTGCTCATCCGCTGGATCCACGTCATGTCGGCGATCACCTGGATCGGCGGGATGCTCTTCATCGCGCTCGTCCTGGTGCCGGTGACGCGGCGACTCCCGGACCCGGGCCTCCGGACCCGCCTCGTCCACGACGTGGGCCAGCGCTTCCGCACGATCGGGTGGGTCGCGCTCGTCCTCATGATCGCCACGGGGCTCGTCAATCTCTGGAGCCGCTCGTACCTGCTCTGGTCACCGCACCTGCACTGGAAGCTCGCCCTCGTCGGACTCACGCTCGCCCTGAGCGTGTGGCACGACTTCGTGCTCGGTCCGCGCGCCGGTCTGCCGGGCGCCAGCCCCGATGCGCGAATGCGCGCGTCCTGGGTCGCCCGGCTCAACGCGCTCGTGGCGGTCGCCATCGTCCTGCTGGGCCTCTCGCTCCGGGGCTAGGCCTGGGCTAGGCCCGGGTTATTCATGAACGGCGGCAACTGGGACCGGACGGGTGGCGCGGCGGG
>CAZWXA010000337.1:0-4816 GCA_964637755.1 uncultured bacterium
AGGCGAGGCGATGAAGCCGAGACGGGTGAGCCGGGGGGCGGGCCATGACTGACTGCGTGTTCTGCAAGGTCCTTGACGGCGAGATTCCTTCGATGCGGATCTACGAGGATTCGCGGACCCTGGTCATCATGGACATCCACCCGCTGACCTCTGGCCACTGCCTCGTGCTGACGAAGACCCACGCGCCGACGATCTGGGACGCCGATCCGGCGGATCTCAGCGCGGCGATGGTGACGGCCGGCAAGGTCGCGGCCGCGGTCCGGCAAGCCCTCAAGCCGGACGGGCTGAACGTGCTCCAGGCCAACGGCGCGGCCGCGTTCCAGTCCGTTCCGCACTTCCACCTGCATCTCATCCCGAGATGGAACAACGACGACAAGGGGTTCGAGTGGAAAGTCCCCCCGGGGAACCGCGACCAGATCATGAAGAACGGGGAGCGGATCCGCATGCTCCTCCCCCGGCCGGCGTGACACAACGGCCCCTGAGCGGCAGGGGAATCTTTCTCCGGCGGGGGTGGCCGAAGAGCCCATGAGCGACCGCAAGATCCGCGTGATCGTGGCGAAGCCCGGCCTGGACGGGCACGACCGGGGGGCGAAGATCGTGGCACGCGCGCTGCGCGACGGCGGGTTCGAGGTGATCTACACCGGGCTTCATCAGACCCCGGAGCAGATCGTCGCGACGGCGGTCCAGGAGGACGCCGACGCGATCGGCCTCAGCGTGCTGTCGGGAGCCCACAACTACCTGTTCACGCGCGTGATCGAGCTCCTGAAGGAAAAGGGCGCCGACGACATCGTCGTCTTCGGCGGCGGGATCATTCCGCCGGAGGACGTCGCCGCGCTCAAGGCCGCCGGTGTGAAGGAGCTGTTCGCTCCGGGCACGTCCACCCAGGCGATCGTCCGCTTCGTCAGGGAGCACATCCGCGCCGCGGTGTAGCCGGCCAATGGGATCGGCACCTCTCGCGTCTCCGACCCGCTTCGCCGTCCGCCGCTGACCGGATGCGCCTGCGAGGCGTCGATCTGTGGCCGCGCGACCTCAGGCGGGATCTCCGCGAGGAGACGCACTTCGGGCGTCCGGTCCGTTGCTATCGCGACCGGCCCCGGACGCTCGTCGAGCTGCTCGACCGGGCGGCCCGGCGCTTCCCCGACCGCGATGCCGTCGTCGACCCGGCCGAGCGCCTGACCTGGCGGGAGCTGCGCGAGCGCGCCTGGCGGCTCGCCGCTTCGCTCGCGCGGCGTCACGGCATCAAGCCGGGTGACCGGGTCGCCCTTCTCCTCCGGAACGGCTCCGAGTTCCCGGTGGCCGTCTTCGCCTGTGCCTGCCTGGGCGCGGTGGCGGTCACGCTCAACACGAAGCTCCGCTCGATGGAGCTCGAGTTCATGCTCCGGAACTCGGAGGCGCGCGTGCTGCTGGCGAACCCGGAGTGGTGGCGAGAGGTCGAGCCGATCCAGGAGCGCCTGCCGTGCGAGGGATACTACCTGACGCCCTATCCAGAGCTGTTCGACGAGCCGCCGTCGCCGCCCGCCGTCGATGCCGGCGAGGACGACACCGCGTTCATCATGTACACCTCGGGGACGACCGGTCGGCCCAAGGGCGCCATGGGAACCCACCTCGGCATCATCAACTCGGCCATCACGTTCGAGCGCTGCTACGGGCTCGCCGGGCACGAGCGGACGCTGGTGGCGGTGCCGCTCTTCCACGTCACGGGGCTGATCGCCCAGCTCCTGACGATGACCTATCTCGGCGGCACGACCGTGGTCATGCCGGCCTTCGACGCCGCCGCGGCGCTGCGACTCATCGACGCCGAGGGCATCACCCACATGGTGGCCGCGCCGACCGTCCTCGTGATGCTGATGCTGCAGCCGGACTACCGGCGTGCCGGATCGAGCCTGCGGGCGCTCGGCTACGGCGGCGCGCCGATCGCGCCGGACACGGTGAGGCGGTTGCGAGAGTGGCTCCCAGGCTGCCGGCTGCACAACACCTACGGGTTGACCGAGTCCTCGTCGCCCGCGACCTGCCTGCCCGATGCCGACGCACTGGCCCGCGTCTCCTCCGTCGGCTGGCCGATCCCGACGGCGGAGGTCCGCACGGTGGAGCCCGGGTGCGAGCGCGACTGCGAGCCCGAGGAGGTCGGCGAGTTGCTGATCAAGGGGCCGATGGTGGTGCCGGGCTACTGGGCGAACCCCGAGGCGACGGCCGCCGCGATGGGCGACGGCTGGCTCCGTACGGGCGACCTCGCGCGGATCGACGGCGACGGCTACGTGACGATCATGGACCGGATCAAGGACATGATCAACCGCGGCGGCGAGAAGATCTTCTGCGTGGAAGTGGAGGAGGTGCTCTGCTCGCACCCCTCGGTGCTCGAGGCGGCGGTGGTCGGTGTGCCCGACCCGGTCTACGGCGAGGCGGTGAAGGCGTGCGTCGTGCCCCGGCCCGGAGCGGCGGCCGTCGAGCCCGAGGAGATCCGCGCCTGGGTGCGCGAGCGGCTGGCGAGGTTCAAGGTGCCACGCGAGGTGGCCGTCCTCGAGGCGCTCCCGCGAAATCCGAACGGGAAGGTCGTCAAGGGGCTGCTTCGCTGAGGGGTGGGGCGCCCGCGAGGGCCGCGATCGGGCGGAGGTGGTGAGATGGACTTCGAGCTGACCGGGGAACAGGCGCAGATCCGCGCGGTGGCGCGGGAGTTCGCCGAGGCCGAGCTGGGGCAGCGGATCGCGCCCTACGACGAGCGGCACGAGTTCCCGCACGCGATCGTCCAGAAGCTCGGCGAGCTGGGCTTCATGGGCGTGCTGGTGCCCCAGGAGTACGGCGGCGCCGGGCTCGACTACATCTCGTACGCGCTGATCGTGGAGGAGCTGAACCGGGGCGATGCCTCGGTCGGCATCACGATGTGGGCCCACAACTCGCTCTGCACCAACCACATCGCGCTCTTCGGCTCGAAGGAGCAGAAGGAGAAGTACCTGCCGCGGCTCGCCCGGGGCGAGGCGCTCGGCGCCTGGGGCCTGACGGAGCCGGGCTCGGGCTCGGACGCCGCGGCCATGCGGACCCGCGCCGTGCGGGACGAGGGCGAGTGGGCGCTCCACGGGACCAAGGCCTTGATCACGAACGCGAGCGTCGGGCAGATCGCCGTCGTCATGGCGATCACCGATCCGCCCAGGCGGCAGAAGGGCATCTCTGCGTTCATCCTCGAGAAGGGCATGCCGGGGTTCAGCGCCGGCCAGCGCTATCGCAAGCTCGGCCTCCACGCCTCGGACACGGCCGAGCTCGTCCTCGACAGCGCGCGGGTGCCCGCGGCGAACCTCCTGGGGGCGCTCCACATGGGGTTCGTGAATGCGATGCAGGTGCTCGAGGGCGGCCGGATCGCGATGGCCGCGATGGCGGTCGGCATCGCGCAGGCCGCGCTCGATGCCGCCGTGACGTACATGAAGCAGCGCACGGCGTTCGGCCAGACCCTGGCGGAGTTCAACGGCCTCCAGGGGATGATCGCGGAGGTGGCGACCGAGATCGAGGCGGCCCGGCTCCTGACGCTCCGTGCCGCGTACCTGAAGGACGCGGGCCAGCCCGTCCGGCACACGGCGGCCATGGCCAAGCTCTTCGCGTCGGAGGTGGCCATGAAGGCGGCGACGAAGGCCGTGCAGATCCACGGCGGCGCGGGCTACATCACGGAGTTCCCGGTGGAGCGCATCTTCCGGGACGCGAAGCTCACGGAGATCGGGGAAGGCACGTCGGAGGTGCAGCGGCTGGTCATCGCGCGGGAGATCCTGCAGCTCGGGTAGTTCACACCCACAGCAGTCCACATCGAGGAGGAACCCATGAGCGAGCTCTCACGTCGGCAGTGGCTCACGGCAGCGGGCACCCTGGCCGCGGCGGCGGCATTCTCGGGTCCGGCGGGCGCGCAGGGGTCGCGCTCGGCGGACGACTTCGTCCGGACGGTCAAGGGCGCACGCGTCTTCGACCTGTCGTTCATGTGGAACGACCAGTCGCCGGTGCTCTCCCTGAACCCGCCGTACGCGTTCGCGCTGAACCGCACCCATCGGATGACCCACGAGATCTTCGGGCAGGTGCCGGGCAGCCAGGTCTCCTGGGCGTCCGACATCATGTACTTCAGCGGCCAGCACGGCTCGCCGACGATCGACGCCATCGGCCACATCGGGCGCGAGATGAAGCTCCACGGCGGGGTCGACGCGAACGTCGCCACGGGGACGCCTGGCGGCATCGGCGCGAACCTCGGGATGGAGGCGTTCCCGGCGGATCTCCTGGTGAACCGGGTCGTCTTCCTCGACGTCGCGCGCCACGTCGCCAGCGGGGGCTCCGATCCGCTGCCGGCCGACTTCGAGATCAAGGCGCGGCATCTCGAGCACACGGCCCAGATGCAGGGTGTCGAGGTGCAGCGCGGCGACTCGCTCCTGATCCGGACGGGGTGGGGCCCGCTCTTCGGCAAGGACAACGCGAAGTTCCTCGGCCAGCAGTCGCCCGGTCCCGGCCAGGACGCGGCCCGCTGGATCATCGACCGCGGCGTCAGGCTGGCCGGCAACGACACCGCCACCTTCGAGCGGCGGCCGGCGATGTACGGCAAGGAGCTGTTCAGCGTCCACATGATGCTGCTCGCCGACAGCGGCATCTACATCGTCGAGAACGCGAACCTCGAGCCGCTGTCCGAGGCCAAGGTCTACGTGGCGGTCCTGATCACCACGCCGCTCAAGATCCAGGGGGCGACGGGGTCGGCCCTGCGCATGATCGCCCTCGCCCCCTAGCCGGCCAGGCCGATGAAAAGGGCCCATCTGCGGCGTTGGCTCGGTCGCTCCTCCCTGCGGCGTATAGGAATACG
>CAZWXA010000338.1:0-4035 GCA_964637755.1 uncultured bacterium
GTGGAGGCCTCCGCCACCGTCTCGGTCAAGCCGCAGGTGAACGGGGCGGTCGTCCGCGTCCACTTCAGGGCCGGTCAGGACGTCAGGGCCGGCGACCTCCTCTTCACCATCGATCCCCGCCCCTTCGAGGCGGCGCTTCGCCAGGCGGAGGCCAACCTGGCGAAGGATCAGGCCCAGCGGCAGCAGGCCAGCGCCGCGATGAGCCAGAAGCAGGCCGAGGCCCGCCAGGCCGACGCGAGCCTCGCCAGGGACATGGCCCAGCTCGAAAACGCTCGCGCGCAGGAACGCCGATACCAGGAACTCCTCCAGAAGGAGCTCGTGGCGCGGGAGCAGTACGAGCAGTTCCGCACCAACGCGCGCGCGCTCGAGGCGACGGCCGAGGCGGATCGGGCCGCGCTCGACAACGCGCGAGCGGGCGTCGTCGCGGCGGAGGCCGCCGTCACCAACGCCGAGGCGGCCATCCGCGCCGACCAGGCGGCCGTCGAGCAGGCGAGGCTCCTGCTCGGCTACTGCTCCATCCGCTCGCCGATCACCGGGCGAACCGGCGACCTGCTCGTCGATTCCGGCAACGTCGTCAAGGCGAACCCCGACACGCCGCTCCTGGTCATCAAGCAGGTCCGGCCGATCTACGTGACCTTCTCGGTCCCGGAGCAGTACCTGGCCGACATCAAGCGGTACCAGGCGGCCAGGACACTCGACGTCGAGGCGAGGGCGCGGGACCGCTCGGCGCGCGCCCGGGGTGAGCTGACGTTCATCAACAACACGGTCGACGCGGCCACCGGCACGATCCAGCTCAAGGCGACGTTCGCCAACGCGGACAGCGCACTCTGGCCGGGCCAGTTCGCCGACGTCACCCTCCGTCTGACCGAGGAAACCGACGCGGTCGTCGCTCCCGCCGCGGCGGTCCAGACGGGGCAGAAGGGCACGTACGTCTTCGTGGTCAAGCCGGACCTCACCGTGGAGTCGCGGGTCGTCACCGTGGCGCGCACCCTCGGCCCCGAGGCCGTCGTCACGCGCGGCCTGGCTCCGGGCGAGCGGGTCGTCACCGACGGCCAGCTCCGGTTGTCCCCGGGCGCCAGGGTCGACATCAGGCCCGCCCGGCCGGCAGCGACCCGAGAGCCCGAAGCGACCCCCGAACCGAAGACGGGCCGAGACCCGAGGACAGGCCCCGCGCCCGGGACGGGCCCCGCGCCAAGCACGAAGCCGGGGCCCGGGACGGGCCCGGCGCCGAAGACCGGCGCGGAGCCGAAGAGGGGATGAAGCCCGAGCTGTTCATCCGGCGCCCCGTCATGACGACCCTGATCATGGTCGGGATCGTGTTCTTCGGCCTGATGGCCTTCCGGCGGCTGCCGGTCAACAGCCTCCCCAACGTCGACTTCCCCACGATCGCCGTATCGGCAACCCTGCCCGGCGCGAGCCCCGAGACGATCGCCGCCGCGGTGACGACACCGCTGGAGCGACAGTTCTCGACGATCGCCGGCGTGGACTCCATGACGTCGAGCAGCGTCCTCGGCCGGAGCGCGATCACGCTCCAGTTCGCCCTGGACCGGAACATCGACGCCGCGGCCCAGGACGTCCAGGCGGCGATCGGGAAGGCCGTCCGGCAACTGCCGCCCAGCATGCCGACGCCCCCCACCTACGAGAAGGTGAACCCGGCCGACCAGCCGGTCATCTCCCTGGCGCTCACCTCGCCGACCCTGCCGCTCTACACGGTCCACGAGTACGCGGAGACGCTCGTCGCCCAGCGCATCTCCACCCTCAGCGGGGTGGCCCAGGTGGGGGTGCTGGGCGCGCAGAAGTTCGCGGTCCGGGTGCAGCTCGATCCGGGCGCCCTCGCCTCCCGGGGCATCGGGATCGACGAGGTCGAGCAGGCCGTGGCCAGCGGCAACGTGAACCTGCCCACGGGGATCCTGCAGGGGCCGACGCAGGCCGTGAACGTGCAGGCCACCGGCCAGCTCACCAACGCCGCGTCCTACCGGCCCCTCGTCGTGGCGTACCGGAACGGCGTGCCCGTCCGGCTCGGAGAGCTCGGGCAGGTGATCGACAGCGTGCAGACCAACACGGCCGCGGCCTGGTACAACGCCGATCGGGCGGTCGTCCTCTCCGTCCAGCGGCAGCCGGGCACCAACACCATCGAGATCGTGGACGCCATCACCGCGCTCATCCCGAAGCTCGAGTCGCAGATGCCCCCCTCGGTGAAGCTCTCGGTCCTCTACGACCGGTCGCTCGCGATCCGCGACTCGGTCCGGGACGTCGAGTTCACGCTCATCCTGACCATCTGTCTCGTGGTGCTCGTGATCTTCCTCTTCCTGCGGAACCTCTCGGCCACGATCATCCCGAGCCTCGCGGTGCCGCTCTCCCTGATCGCGACGTTCGCCGTGATGTACCTGCTCGACTACACGATCGACGTCCTGTCCCTCATGGCGCTCACGCTGTCGGTCGGGTTCGTCGTCGACGACGCCATCGTCATGCTCGAGAACATCGTCCGGCGGATGGAGGCGGGGGAAGGGCGCCGCGAGGCCGCGCTCCGGGGCTCCCGGGAGATCGGGTTCACGATCCTGTCGATGACGATCTCGCTGGCGGCGGTGTTCATCCCGGTGCTGTTCATGGGCGGGGTGGTGGGCCGCCTGCTCCACGAGTTCGCGGTCACGATCGGGGTGGCGGTGCTCGTGTCCGGGTTCGTGTCGCTGAGCCTCACGCCGATGGCCTGCAGCCGGTTCCTGGCCTCCCCCCGCGCGTCGCACGGGCGGCTCTATCAGGCCTCCGAGCGGTTCTTCGACGGGATGCTGCGCCTCTACCGGGACAGCCTCGACTGGGTGCTCCGCCACCCGCGGATGACCATGGGCGTGCTCGCTCTCACCCTCGTGCTGACCGGGTACCTCTTCACGGTGATCCCCACGGGCTTCATCCCGAACGAGGACACCGGCCAGGTCTTCGGCTTCACCGAGGGCGCCCAGGACATCTCCTTCGACGGCCTCGTGGAACGCCAGCAGCGGGTGGTCGAGGTGCTGCGGCAGGATCCCCACGTGGAGGACCTCTACTCGGCCATCGGCGCCAGCGGCGTCGCCATCGTGTCCAACCAGGGGCGCGTCCTGCTCCGGCTCAA
Source organism: uncultured bacterium (assembly GCA_964637755.1). Taxonomy (GTDB): domain Bacteria; phylum Methylomirabilota; class Methylomirabilia; order Rokubacteriales; family CSP1-6; genus AR9. The sequence continues at coordinate 3,107 of CAZWXA010000338.1, forward strand.
GCCCCGGCGAGAGCGGCCCGACGTCGAGCAGGTGATCGAGGAGATGCGCCCGCGGCTCGCCGCCATTCCCGGGATCAAGGTGTATCTGCAGAACCTGCCGACCATCCGGATCGGCGGGAGCCTCACCAAGGCCCTCTACCAGTACACCCTGCAGGACACGGACCTCCAGGAGCTGTACCACTGGGCGCCCATCGTGCTCGATCGGATCCGCACGCTGCCGGGCTTCCTCGACGTCAACAGCGACCTGCAGATCACGAACCCGCAGGTCGTCGTCGACATCGACCGCGACCGGGCCTCGGCCCTCGGCGTGACCGCGGAGCAGGTCGAGAACGCCCTCTACAGCGCGTACGGCTCGCGCCAGGTCTCGACCATCTACACGCCCGCCAACGCCTACTGGGTGATCCTGGAGCTGGAGCCGCAGTACCAGCAGGACCCGGCAGCGTTGTCGCTGCTCCACATCCGCTCGGCCACGGGCCGCCTCGTGCCGCTCAACGCGGTGGCCACGCTCACCCGGGGTGTGGGACCGCTGACGGTGAACCACCTGGGGCAACTGCCGGCGGTGACGATCTCGTTCAACCTGAAACCGGGGGCCGCGCTCGGCGACGCGGTCAGCCGCGTCCAGAAGGTCGAGCGTGAGCTGCGCATGCCGGCGACCCTCGTCACGAGCTTCCAGGGTACGGCCCAGGCCTTCCAGTCGTCGTTCAAGGGGATGGGCATCCTCCTCCTCGTCACGGTGGTCGTGATCTACATCGTGCTCGGCATCCTCTACGAGAGCTTCATCCACCCGCTGACGATCCTGTCGGGGCTCCCGGCGGCCGGCGTCGGCGCCCTCCTGACGCTCCTCGTCTTCCGCGTCGAGCTGAACCTCTACGGGTTCGTCGGCATCATCATGCTCGTGGGGATCGTGAAGAAGAACGCCATCATGATGA